>NZ_JAYWVC010000150.1:0-19684 GCF_036281785.1 Streptomyces chiangmaiensis
ATCCAGGCTGCCGTCGGTGTTGTAGCGGGCCAGCGCGAAGACGATGGTGCCGCCCACGACCCTACTGCCGGCGGCGACGATCTTGCCGTCGGCCTGCAACGCCACCCCCGAAGCCTCGTCGGCGCTGCCGCCGAAGTCGGTGGTCACCGTGCCGCCGGTGCCGAAAGTGGGATCCAGATCGCCCGGGGCGGCCAGCGCGACCCCGGGACAGAACAACACCAGCGCCGCACCCAGGGCCGCTACCGCCCCTACCCGGCCGTGCCTCGTCCAGTGGCGGCCTCTTGCCTGTCTGGTACGTCTGAACGCGAAGAGCAGGTCAAGAAGAAATCTGGGCATCTCTATTCAAGCTGCCTTTCATCTTCCGGCCGCCGCTGGCCACCGCACATCCAGCGGTCATCGCAGCGACAGCTTTTCCTCGCGGCGTACCTCATGCGCCCGTTCACGGCGGGGCCGGGGCGGACACAGGTCGTCCCGGCGACCCGGCGCCTAGACAACTACCGGTTCTTCTCTTCGCGACCCCGATGGCGCGCCTTGTGTTCGGCCAAGCGAGTCCAGACGGCGCTTGATCAGCCCAGTCACCTCTTCGTGCCCATGGGCCCATGCCGCGATAGTTAAGACGGACTGCGACCGCGTGCCCATGGCCGCTTCCGGCCCCTCTGGCTTGGCTTGGCCGACGTCATCGGGGAGCCGACCGCCCCACCCACAGCGGGGTTTCTCTTCTCGCCCGCATGCACGCAGCGCGCCGCCGGGCGCAGCCGGCCGGGGCGTAGACAGACATCCGATGCGGTTGATCAGTCAAGCGGTGTTGGGGAAGGCGGTTCTCTCGTCGTAGGGGATGCGGTGGGTGAGGCAATGGTGCAGGCAGCCCAGTAGGCGGTTGAAGCAATGCCACGAAGTTAGAGCTGGCCCGACGTCGTCAAGGGCTTTGTTCGTTGATGGAAAGGTCGGTCGGCAGCCAGGCTGCGGCGAGCGTGTAGGTGGCGTTGGCGACCTTGTCGAGGAGTCCTTCGCGGGTCCAGCGGCCGAGCTGGACGCAGAAGCTGTCGTAGCGGGTGGTGCTCCCGCGGGCTGTGGCGAGGTCGTGGGCGTGCCGGGTGCGGCTGGGCGCGGTGCGCATGATCTGCAAGACCTGGTTGCGTTGTCCGCCCTGCCCCGTGGGTTGGGCTGAGGTTGGCTGAGCTCGAAGTGCAACGGCGAGGCTGGTGACATTTTGGCTGTTCGGGGGGTGCCCGCTGGTGGGTGCGCCGGGTAGCGAGAGGTCGGGCACTTCACCTTGCGGGCGCTGGTGCGTGCACGTCTGGGCGGCAGGAGACCTGAACGGATCGCCACCGCCAGGCCTGTGCCGTCCTCCCGTTCCGGCACGATGTGATCAGCGTTGATGACCTGGTCGCGGGCAGCGTGGAGAGCGACGGTGAAACTGGCACGGTCCGGGTCGGCTCCTGGAAGCGATTCAACTGCCTGGGTCATGGCCATCCGCAGCACCTGGTAGAGGGTGAGCAGGGACCAGACCTCCTGCTCAAGGCCGCGTGGATCCTGGGAGCGCAGGACCCGTCCGGTCAGGAGCGTGTGCCGTAGGGAGTAGTAGGCGGTCTCGATCTCCCCGCGCTCGTGGTAGAGGCGGATGAGAGTGTCGGCAGGGTCGCGACGGTGGTCGGTGAGTGTGGTTGCGAGCAGATAGCGCCCGGTGATGATCTGGCCTTCGCTGGTGGTGACGGTGATGTCCGCGTCGATGACGCGGACGTGCACGTGGTGGAAGCGGGTGAGGTGAGAGCCATCGGGCAGGACCGCGAGCACCGCGGGGCGTCGGCGGGCGGACAGCCTGACGAGGAACTGGGCGCCGGTGTCGGCGACCTGGCCCAGAAACCCGTCGCCGTCGAAGGCACGATCGGCCCGCAGCAGCATCTGCGGGGTCAGCCTCGGTAGCAGCCGGGATGCCTGGATGATCTCGCCGGCCTCGGACGGGCCGAAGACGGCGCCAAGGAGGCCGCGGGTTCCGGTCTCGCACAACACGGTCAGCCGCAAGGAGGGGTAGCCGGACATGCCCCAGTGGTGCCGGACCTTGCCGAGCAGGGCCTGGATGCGTGGCAGGTCTGGGGCTTTGAGGGAGTTGCAGCCGTCGAAGGCGACGGTCCGCCAGCGGCGGTAGCACACGCCGGGAGTCGAGGGGCGTGCCAGCGGCACTGCAAGCACGTTGAAAAGCAGTTCCAACGGCTTCGGTCCGAGCCGTTTGCGCAGGTGACGCAGGGCTGTCTCCGAAGGGGCGCGCAGGTCGAGCCCGGAGAGGCCGGCCACGAGCTTGTCCCACACGCGCTGGTAGCCCAGGCCCGGGAACAGCCCCAGCGCCAGGACGAAGTAGCTCCCGACCCGGGACGGAAGAGTACGGACGCGGCACTGCAGGGTTCTGGTCTGCTCGAGTATGTCGTCGACGAGCTCGAAGGGCAGGAACTGGGTCAACCCGCCGAGGTGCCCGGGGGCAAAGGCGCCGGCGGCAACGGTCGTAGTGCGCGTGAGGGTGCGGGTGGCAGACTGGCTCGACAACGGGATCCTCTGTACGGAAGAACTCTTGGTCGGCTTTCCTCCTACGAGGGGATCCTGCATCACGTGCCCCGCACTACCCATCCCAAGAACGCCCTTGACGACGTCGGGCCAGCTTTAACTTCGTGGCATTGCTTCAACCGCATGATCGGACAGCTCTACCACTGCCTGAAGCAGGGCAGGACCTATGACGAGTCGCTCGCCTTCGGGGCCCCTCCCGCCGAGGCCATTGTCAGCGTGGCTTGAGCCGGTCAGCGGGGAGTGAGGCAGGCTTCGAGGGCGGCTCGCCGTTGTGGGGGCAGGTGGTCGCCGAGGGGGACTTTGCGAGGGCTGTGATCCCCCTCGCAGATCCAGCTCCGCTCGTCCTCGTCGAACCACCAGTCCTCGGCTCCCCACATTGGGTGCCCTTGAAGCAGGTGTCTGGCCAACGCCTCGACCGCCTCGGGTGCGCCCTGAGCGACCAGAGCCTCGACCACTGCCGTCACGGCCTCCTTCGGAACCGCCGTGTCGCCGAGAACCGGCAGAAGAAGGAGGAGACGGGCGTGAGGGTCGGCGACGCCTGCGGCACCCGGTGGTGCCTCCAGCAGGGCGGCAAGCTCAGGCCAGCACAGCCCCGGGCCGATGCGGTCCTGATCGTCGCTGGCCAGGACGAGATCCTGGCTCCAGTCGGGATGCGTGAGGAAGTAGTCCGTGGTCGTGAACTCCTCGCCGCTGTTGAAGTGCACGACGATCGTGAAGCCGCTGGCCAGAGGCACCGTGAACACCGGCCATGCCGACGGGTCTTGGAGCCTGTCGAGCATGACGTCCGCGTCGCCCGCATCCGAGCCGAATGCCTCCGGCAGGAAGCCTTCGGACAGGTCCGCCAAGTACGCCGGCCAGAAGCCCGGCTCTTCCAGGAGCAGATGCCCGTCCACGACGGGCGACGAGGAGTACAAGTGCCGTGCCATCACCATGCCGGGATTCTCTCCAAGCCCGGTCAGAACTGTTCGACGACCCCGGCCCTCACGGCCGACCGGCTTGACGGCATAGCAACCGGTGGCCCTTGTACGACGGCGGCATGCTCGCCACGCGCGATCCCCTCCCGAGCATGATCAACCTGGACACCATCTCACGCCGACAGCCCACGGCCGCTTCAGCTCGATCAGGAACTCGCTCGCGGCCTGCACCTGCTCGTCACTCGCGCGCCGGACGACGTCCTCCTGCTCGCCCGGCGCCGAAGGCGCGTGCTTTTTGGAGGAGGAGGTTCCTCCTCCCCCCTGGGGGGTGTGGGGGGAGAGCATCACCCCTTCCCGGAACGCCGGACGCGGTCCGACCCATCTCCCGCTGTGTGTGGCTGTACCACCGCTTCCCGCTGTCGTTCCGCGAGGCCGAGGAGCTGATGCTCGAGCGCGGTGTCGTTGTCTCATATGAGACGATCCGCCGCTGGTGCGCCACGTTCGACCAGGCCTACGCCGGCGCGCTGCGCCGCCGGCAGCCCCAGCCCGGGGACAAGTGGCACCTGGACGAGGTGTTCATCAAGATCAACGGAGAGCAGAAGTACCTGTGGCGGGCCGTGGACGCCGACGGCAACGTCCCGGACATCCTCGTACAGAACCGGCGGGACACCGCCGCGGCCAGGCGGTTCTTCCGCAGGCTGCTGAAGAAGACCCGCACGGTGCCCCGGGTGGGCGTCACCGACAAGCTCCGCTCCTGTGGCGCCGCCCACCGCAAGGTCATGCCCTCGGTCGAGCACCGCTCCCACAAGCGCCTGAACAACCGGGCCGAGAACAGTCACCAGCCACGCGGCAGCGGGAACGCGCGATGAAAGGCTTCCGCTCCGTCGGCGCGGCCCAGCGGCTCCTGTCCGCGTTCAGCGGCATCTCACGCCACTTCGGGCCCCGCCGCCACCTCATGACCGCCCCCGGACACCGCCTCGAGATGACCATCCGCTTCGCCATCCGGGACCAGGCCACCGGCGTCGCCGGCCTGCTTGCCGAAGCCTGAGCTCCGACCCGAAACCCGACCTTTGCCACGACCCATGCGCTGTCAGAGACCCACGCGTCCAACAACGTGACAGTGCCTGCGTGCTCCTTTCTGCCCGCCCGGGCAGCCCGTGCTCGAATCACCAGTGCCCTCCAGCGGTGCGCTCCATGATCTGGATATTGGTGTCGCCTGCCTTCTTCTTCGGCGTATGTCACATTTTCAGCACGTTCTCTGTCATAAGGGATGAAAGCAGGAAAAAACCTGCCTTCTACCGATCAGGAGTCCCCTCATGGCGTCCAACCAGGCCGACTACTACGCAGAGCCCTCCGCGCCCGCGCTTCCGGGCAGCGGTTTTCGTCTCGACCGGTCACGCACGGCTCTCGTCGTCACCGACCCGCAGATCGACTTCCTCAGCCCGGCCGGGGTCACATGGGAGGTCTTCGGTGGCAGCGTCACCGACAACGACACCGTTCTCCACATCGGGCAACTGCTTGAAGCCGCCAAGGCCGCTGACGTCACCGTGGCGATCTCGCCGCACTACTACTACCCGTCCGACGATGCCTGGCAGTTCGGCGGCCCGCTGGAGCAGTACATGCACTCCGTGGGCATGTACAAGCGCCAGGGCCCTCTCACTCTCGACGGCTTCGCGGACTCCGGGGCCGACTTCCTGCCCGCCTACCGGGAACACATACTCGACGGAAGGACCGTCATCGCCTCGCCGCACAAGATCTTCGGGCCCGAGTCGAACGACCTCGTCCTTCAACTGCGCAAGCACGGCGTCTCGCAGGTCATCCTGGCCGGCATGGCCGCCAACCTGTGTGTCGAGAGCCATCTGCGTGAACTCATCGAGCAGGGCTTCGAAGTGGTCGTCGTGCGTGACGCCACAGCCGGAGCCCGGCTTCCCGAAGGCGACGGGTACCTCGCCGCGCTCATCAACTACCGCTATCTGGCCAGTGCGACGTGGACGACGGCGGAAGCTGTTGCGGCGCTGCGCGAACACTGACCACCGCATCCGACGACCGAAGGACGTCCCTCGTGAACCGAGCCGAAGTCACCGAGCAGATCATCGAGGCGAAGATCAGGAAAGGAATCAGGTGGGCTGACGTCGCCGACGAGCTCGGCGCGAGCAAGGAATGGGTGACCACGGCCTGCCTCGGCCAGATGACGTTGTCAGCCGGCCAGGCGGAGAAGATCGCCGGTATCTTCGACCTGCCCCGCACGGCCGTCGCTGTCCTCCAGACTCCTCCCGTCCGAGGGCAGAGCGAGGCCGCCATGGCCTCGGACCCGCTGATCTACCGCCTCCGTGAGATCGTCGCCGTCTACGGCCCGACGATCAAGGAGCTGATCCACGAGGATTTCGGGGACGGCATTATGAGCGCCATCGATTTCCGGCTGACCCTGAACCGCCGAGAAGATCCCAAGGGCGATCGGGTCGAGATCGTCCTGAACGGCAAGTACCTTCCATACCCGGGAGCCTGAACGCGGTTGGGTGTGGTTCCGATTAGGGTGCAGAACTCATGAGGGTGCAGTCGATCAGGCCGCGGTTATGAGTTGGTCGCGGTAGCGGGCCTGGTGGTTGCGGGTGAACTCTTGCTTCTCGTGCCAGGTCCAGTAGGTGTCGAAGTCGCCGTTGGTGCGCAGGGCGCGGAGTTGAGGACGGCCTCGGCATCGGCGAGTCCCCAGCGGGCTCCGGCGATGTCGAGGCGGTCTTTGACCAGGTGGCGGCAGGCACCTTCGATGATGCCGGTGGCGATCGGCCGGCCGCGTTCCAGCGCGGTGTCGTAGCGCAGGTACGGGGCCTTGTTGCGCAGGTAGCCGAGGGCGCCGTCGATGCCCTTGCGGCGGTTCTTCTTCAGCCGGGCGGCGCGGGCGGCCGTCTGGAGCGCGGCGAAGAAAGGGGAGTTCGCGGGCGTGACCCCGAGCCCCGGAACGGCTTCGGTGCGAGCCTGAACGGCCGCAGGCCCGCGCCGCCCGGAAGTGGCCGGGGCCCGGCAGCCCCTGTCCCGGTTGACCTCGCGCCCAGGGCCGCCGGGAACGTTCACCCACCCGTTCCGCAGCGGAGTATCCACCGGAGCCCGGCTTCGCCACGGTGCCGCGCAATGAGCACCACGCACGGCACGGTCGGGCCCCGTCCGCGAAACGGCCCCGGCCGTCCGTGGGGGCGCCCACGGCACGGGCCGTCGGCCTGCCGACCGCACCTCCTCGCCGCTGGAGTCCCCATGGGCTATGACAACCTTCTGATCGTGCTGGCCATAGCGGCCGGTGTGCCGCTTCTGCTCGCCACCGTCCCCCGGCTTCCCCTCCCCGGCGCGGTGCTCGAAATCCTGGCGGGCATCATCCTCGGCCCGGCCGTCCTGCACGTCGTCGAGGCGGACACCGCCGTCGACATGCTGTCGGTCATCGGCCTGGGCTTCCTGCTGTTCCTCGCCGGCCTGGAGATCGACATCCAGCAGCTCCGCGGGCCCCGCGCGCGGCTGATCGGCACCGGCCTTCTCGCCTCGGCTGCCCTTGCGGCTGCGGTCGGCTGGCTCATGCACATCGCCGGACTCGTCGAGAATCCCCTGCTGGTCGGCACCGCACTCATGGCGACGTCGCTGGGTCTGCTGGTCCCGATCCTCAAGGACTCCGGGGCGATCGACCGGCTGGTGGGACAGCTGACGATCGGCGGCGCATCGGCCGGCGAGGTCGCAGCCGTCGTCCTTCTGTCGCTGCTCTTCTCGGAAAGAAGCTCCGGCGCAGGCTCGAAGATCCTCCTGCTCCTTGCCCTGGCCGGAATTTCGGTACTCATCGTCGCGGCGTCCGTACGCATCGGACGGTGGGCCTGGCTGACCAGCGCCCTCAGCCGGCTGGCCGACACCAGTGCCCAGATCCGCATCCGGCTGGCGATGCTGCTGGTCGTCGGGCTCTCGGCGATGGCGCTCCACCTGGGCTTCGAGGCCATCCTCGGCGCCTTCGTCGCAGGTGCCGTCCTCCGGCTGGTCGACCCCCACGCCGAACGGTCCCACCCCCGGTTCCACATGAAGCTCGCCGGCCTTGGCTACGGATTCCTCGTTCCCGTGTTCTTCGTGACGAGCGGTATCCAGTTCAACCTCGGCGCCCTGTTCGAGGACGCCGGGACCATTCTCCGGGTGCCGATGTTCCTGGCCGCGCTGTTGCTGGTCCGCGGCCTTCCGGCACTGCTGTACCGCGCAGCCGGACTCTCCTGGCCGGATGTGGCGGCCGGCGCTCTGCTCCAGGCCACATCACTGCCGGTCATCGTGGCCGCGGTGACCATCGGCCTGAAACTGGACGCCATACGGCCCGAGAACGCGTCCGCGCTGGTCGCCGCCGGGCTGCTCTCCGTGGTCATCTTCCCCTTGATCGCGCTGCCCCTTCTCCACCGCTCCCGGCAGCAGGTGGCCGGACCCGGCGGGATACGAGACTGCAAAACTAACGGCTCTGGCCCGCAATCGGTGGTAGCGATCAGTGACGGCATGTCATGATCGAGTGTGCTTGATGTCAACAACACCGTTGCGTTCAGCGGCGGGGGCGGGATGCAAGTCCGTTTTCCATGACGTGGATCTCGACGGTGAGGGTGTAGGTTTGGGCGGTTTGCAGGTGTTTTTCCGCGTTCGGCCCGTACTTGCTCGTGGGGTTCTTGCGGCTGCGGGCCTTGACGCGCTGGCGCCGCACGGCGGGCAGCAGGTTGTCCAGGACGCTTTGGCCGATCGCTCCGAGCAGGGGGTTGTCGGGTTCGGTGGCGTGGATGCCGGTGGCGGTGGTGACCTGGTCGGCGGCGGCCTGCAGCAGGACGGTGATCCGTTCCATGGCCAGGCCCGGCTGGGTGGTCACCGCGTCGGCCGCGGTGCGGATGAGTGCCTGGTAGGTCACCAGGGGCGCGTAGACCTCCTGGTCCAGGCCGGGGATGCTGCTCGAGCGCAGCATGCGGCCGTCGAGCATGGTCGCCTTGATCCAGAAGTAGGTGGTCTCCACCACCCACCTCTTGGGCAACAGAACGAAGCCCTTGGCGTCTTTGGGCCGGGTCACACTGCCGACCATCGCGGTCATCCGGACACCAACCCCACGAGCCCCCGGGTGCGGCACCCTGACCGTGCCGGCAACTCGCCCTGGAAACCCGCGACCGTACGGAGCGAGAACAGCCGCCGGGAGCCCCCACCGACGACTCACACGGCAGCGAACTTCCGCCCCGCTTCACGACCCGCACTGCGGGGAAGGGAACTCGACTGACGGCCCGTTCGTAGGTCGGTCCGTCAAGGGCGCCAGACGAGTTGCCACCCGGGCGGTGCTGTTGGGCGAAGGACATGGGGACCGGATGAGGAGAATCCAGATCAGGAGCCGTCGCCCCGATCTCCCACGCCGCAATACATGGCAGCGACGGACGATGGCGAGAACGCAGGGCAGGAGTCGTGGCCCCGGCCGTCCACGCCGCACCACGTGGGCGCGACGCTCTCTCGGCTGGATCATCACGGCAAACAAGGCATTACTCGCCGCGATCAGTGCCGGTCTCGTCGGGATCGTCACGGCTTGGGTCACAGGGCTGCCGAACCTTCTCGTTGCCCAGCTGAGCGATCCGGCGCCGCCGCTGACGGCCACAGGCACTTCCTCACCCGGCAGCTCACAGAAAGCGCGAAAACATCCTGCACAACCGACCAAAGAGGACTGTGCTCTCGCAGGCGTCTACGCCGTACCTGGCACTGGATACGCCATCCGCCCTCGCTCCACGGCGGATCTGTCCGCCTGGTTGAAGGATGCCGCCGATCCCGACGCGACATCAGGCACCTACGTGCTGCAAGCCAGAGCTGGCCAGACGGTTGTTGTGACGGCCTTCCATACGGTCCTGATCAGGAGGGTTCCTGCACCGCGGGCAACGGTGGTCACCGTGTTCCCTCCCTGCCCTGGCGCCCCCGAGATCATTTACCACGCCTCGGTGGACCTCGACGCGGCAGATCCCACGCCGAAGCTCACAAAGACGGCGGAGAGGAAGAGGGTGCCCGTCGACCGCTTCGAGGACACGATCACCAACGACTCACCGCTAATTCTCGATTTCGAGGCCTCGTCCGCCAAGTACGACGTGACGTGGAAGTTCCGTATCGACTACACCGTCGACGGCCAGTCGAAGACCGCCTGGATTCCCGACGCTACGCATGCGTTCCACACGCTCGCCACACGATCCGACGCCCCTGAACTGACCTATTCTCCCGGAACAGGCGGCATGTGGACCGCCCGAAAGGGGTCGCCAGACTGACAACGTGTCTGCGAAGTCACTGTGGGCTCGCGCGTGCGGGCGACCGCGGGCCAGGTAAAGCTAGTGGCATGGTTGAACGTCGCGTCATCGTGTCCCCGCCCTCCGAGACCGGCGGCCGGCATGTCCTGGTCGACGGAGAAAAACTGGGTACGGCGTACAGCCTGCACGACCTGAGCGTGTTCTTGCAGCGGGCTGGCCTGGAGTGCTTGGACGAGGTCGATGCGGCCGAGTCGCCGCTGATCGAGTGGCACGGCGGAGGGCCCGAAGTGTGGCCCGCGACTCCGTGAGACGGCCCTGGTTCCGGAAGCGGACCGCAAGGCTCCGTAAAGGGCGCGCCCTTGTCACCGCCCGCCGCCATCATCTGCAAACCGCGCGGTGACCACGCGGCCGCGCCCGCCGGTCAGAGCGGGACGGCGGCTGCTCTCCACTGCGATCAGGGGTTGAGGTCCAGCACGCGGACCGGCTCGCCGATCCACCGGTCGGGCTCGGTGGTGGCGATGATCGCTCCGTCGGGGCGTTCGGGAGTGGGCTGCCCAGCGTACTGAGAATGTGCTGCGGCCCACGTGTTCTGCTGGGCCACCGCCAGCGCGGCGGGCAGGTCCAGGTCGAGCACGGTGATGCCGGGCAGGGCGGCGAGATGCTCTGCAGTACCTGGATCTGCGCGCCTGGATCGACAGCGGACTGCGACCTTCTTCTTCCTGCTGGTGAGCCTGGAGGCGCGCAGGGAGCTCGATCCGGGAGAGCTGCACGAACGGCGTCGTTTCCTGCTGCCTGTCGGAACCGGGGTGGTGC
The DNA here is from genome assembly GCF_036281785.1 of Streptomyces chiangmaiensis. NCBI lineage: Bacteria > Bacillati > Actinomycetota > Actinomycetes > Kitasatosporales > Streptomycetaceae > Streptomyces > Streptomyces chiangmaiensis. Next base: position 10,535 of record NZ_JAYWVC010000150.1, read on the forward strand.
GTACGCGGGCACCAGGCAGTAGTCCAGAAAGCGGTCGACCACGAGAGTCCAGAGAGCCGAGCCGACGCGCCCTGATGGACCCAAGGCAGGCAGGCGGTCGCCGACGGCCCGAGCGGGCGGGACATGGGCGGCGTGCTGACTGATGGCCCTCCACGGACGGAGATCTATGGCAGGCCGAGGGTCCGCCGCTCGGACGCGGCGGCATCCCGACCAATCTAACCGACTAAAATCGATTGACAGGTTATGTTGAGTATGCTCGACTGGATACATAACCATCGAAGCTCAACAGAAATGTTAGGTGCATGGCCTCCATAGTCCACCGCACCGCCACGGTCAACGGTCTCGAGGTCCTCTACCGGGAGGCCGGCGACCCGCAGGCACTGACGAGATCTTCGGCCCCGACGGCGCCCGGGCGTTCGCCCAGGATCTGACCGACGCCGAGATCAATCTGCTGGAGTCCGGGCACTTCGCCCCGGAGAGCCACCTCGAGACCATCACCGAGCACATCCACAACTTCCTCGCCCGCATCCTCGCCCGACGCACAGAGCATCGGGGAGGCAGCGGCGGCAGACCACGCACCCTCTGCGTGCCGCGGCCGACAAAGGACCGCCATGCAACACCTCGCCCAACACACCTTCAGCGCCACCCCGCAGACCGTGCGCGCCGCCCGCGACTTCACGATGCAGACCCTCGACAGCTGGGGCGGGTGCCTCCGTCGCGACGACATCCGGACCTGCGTCTCGGAACTGGCCGGCAACGCCGTCCAACACGGAAGCCCGGAAAGCCGCGACTACCTGCTTCGCCTCATCCGCCACCCGCACTGCCTCCACATCGAAGTCCACGACGGCGGGGGCCACTCCCCCGTCCGTATTCCGCCCGCCTCACTGAGCGCGGAAGCCGGGCGAGGCATGCGCATCGTCCAAGAGCTTTGCGACGACTGGGGAGTTCAGGCCCTCACCGGCACTGGCAAGGCCGTCTGGACCTGCTTCCACCGACCCGAGGCCCACACCTCCCGCTGCTCCTGCACGCCCTGACCGACGACACCAACCACCCCACCCGGGGATGCGGCCACCCGCCCACCCCGAACTCGAAAAGAACCCGGCATGGGACTGTCCTGGCAGCAAGGTCCCTCTCCGCAGGCGCCATCGGACGCTTCCTCACCCCCGAACCCTTCCCCGAACGCCTCCTATTCGCCGAGCGGCTGCGCCGACGCATGCGCGTGAACTTCAACGACGCCTGGATCGCCGACAGCGAGAACGTGATCCTGCTCCACAAACCGGGCCGCTACCCCGTCGCCTACTTCCCCCCCGAAGACGTCGACAAGCTGGCCCTGGTCCCGAGTGGCACGGTCACTCACCACAAGGACCTCGGCGACACCGCCTGGTACGCGGTACGGGCAGGCGACCGCCCCACCGAACGCGCCGCCTGGGAGTTCACCGCGCTGCCCGAACACGCCGCCGGCCTCCGGGGCCGCATCGCGTTCGCGTGGCGCGCGATAGACGCGTTCTACGAGGAGGACGAACGCATCCTGGGGCCCGCCGCGGACCCGTACCACCGCATCGACATCCGCAACTCCTCCCGCATCCTGGAGGTCCGCCTCGGCGGCACCGTGGTCGCCCGCTCCGAACACCCGGTCGTGCTCTACGAATCAGGCTTCACCCCGCGCTGGTACGTCCCGCGCACCGACATCGACGAGATCCAGCTGTGCCCTGTGTAGGGCCAGACCTTCTACCCCTACAAGGGCCCGTGCGACTACTACGACATCGGTGACGTGCGCGGCGCCTCCTGGTCGTACCGCAACGCTCACCAGGAGGTCGGACGGGTCAGTGACCTGGTGTCCTTCGAGCCGGATAGGGTCAAGGTCTACCTCGACGGAACCCCGCTGCATCTTGAGCCCGGGCAGAACGTCATCCCCCACGGCGTCGACCGCGGCCTGGAGGTCGACGAGATCTAGGCACGCTGACCCAACGAGCCCCTGTCCCCGTATCAGAGTCCACCGATCCTGAGGCAACGCGCGGGCTCGACCGGACAGCGGATTCCGCCCCGTATGAGGTGGAGCAGACGCCTTCCGGGATCCTCTGCTTCGCTAGATGTTTCTGGGCGAGTCCCCGCCCATCCTGACCGGGTGGTTGGAGTTTCCAAGGTGTTGCCGGAGCGTTCGGAGGTGATGCCGAATGCGTCCAGCGCGGTGTTCCGCTGGCTGATGCCGGGCTGACCGCCCGCCACGAAGAGTCATCTCTTCGGGAGTGCCAACTGATCCCGGACCGCGCCGCTGACCAGCGGTATGACGTTGAGGGGTTGCGACAGGGCGTTCCGCTGCTCTTGATCGGCGACCATCACATCCCTACCGTTCTAACCTGACTGCCTCACTTGACAGGTTAGATAAGTCGGGTCACCCTGTAGGGGCTAGTCCCAGAAAGAAACAGGAACCAAAATGATCTCTGCGGCATTTCCATATCAAAAGCAGCGGCGGAGGGTCCTCGACCGCGAGATGGCGTACGTGGAGGTGGGAGAGGGCGACCCCATCGTGCTGCTGCACGGCAATCCCACCTCGTCGTACCTCTGGCGCAATGTGTTGCCGCATCTGCAGTCGCTGGGCCGCTGCATCGCCCCCGACCTGCTGGGCATGGGCAATTCCGACAAGCTGCCTGACAGTGGCCCTGGCGCATATCGTTTCGTCGAGCACCGCCGCTATCTCGACGCCCTGCTCGAGGCCCTGGATGTGCGCGAGCGGGTCACCTTGGTAGTCCATGACTGGGGCTCGGCCCTGGGCTTCGACTGGGCCAACCGTCACCGCGAGGCCGTGAAGGGTATCGCCTACATGGAGGCGATCGTGCGGCCGCAGGACTGGACCCACTGGGACCTGATGAATATGCGCCCGGTCTTGCAGCAACTGCGGTCGGAAGCCGGCGAGGAGATGGTCCTGCAGGACAACTTCTTTGTGGAGGAGATTCTGCCGAAGGCTGTCCTGCGCACGCTCTCCGAGGAGGAGATGGCGGAATACCGACGGCCGTTCGCCGAACCCGGCGAGGGACGACGCCCGACGCTGACGTGGGTCCGGCAGATCCCCATCGACGGCGAGCCCGCCGACGTGGCCGAGATCGCGACCTCCTACGCAGACTGGCTGGCCACGAGCAGTGTGCCCAAGCTGTTCGTGAAGGCCGAGCCCGGTGCACTCCTCGCCGGCGGCGCGAATCTCGAATTCGCCCGTGGGCTGCCAGCGCAGACCGAGGTGACGGTCCCGGGGGTGCATTACGTCCAGGAAGACTCGCCGGACGAGATCGGGCGAGCCATCGCCGACTGGATGGGAACGCTGGGCTGACCGAGGACCATGCAGAGCCACGATCTGCGGCTGGAGCAATTGGCACGGCAGCCCGGCCGCTGCCAAATGACCAGCGCCGCAGTCCAGGCCTCGTGCACATTGGTAGCGCCAATGCGCACGAGTCTGGTGGCCGTGCCAGTTGGGCTCGGAGAACGTCACGGCCAGGCGAGATCCGCTCGAAGAGAGGGAGACAGCCATGCGAGATCCGTCGACTGCGCTCACCGACGCCGGAGTGTCGGTCTGGCTGGACGACTTGGGACGGCAGCGGCTGCGTGATCACAGCCTGGCCCGCCTGGTAGCCGACGACCACGTCGCCGGGGTACCACGAACCCCACCATCTTCGCCAAAGCGATCACCAGCAGCGACGCCTACGACGCTCAGCTGCGGGACCTGACGCTGCGGCGGGTGGGCCGCCACGAGGCACTGCGGGCGTTCACGACCGCCGACGTACGAGACGCCCGCGATGTGCTGAGCCCCGTCTACGAATCCACCGACGGGCTGGACGGACGCGTGTCGATCGAGGTCGATCCCCGCATCGCCCACGACAGCTACCGCACGGTCGCCGAGGCGAAAGCGCTGTGATGGTTCGTGGACCGGCCCAACCTCTTCGTGAAGATCCCCGCGGAACACCTTCATCGGCCTCGGCCGCCGCATACGCCGTCACCGCGAGGCGATCGTCAACGCCATCATCGAGCGTCCGTCGAACGGGCTGATCGGGTCGGCCAACACCAAGACAAGGCTGATCATCCGGCGAAACTTCGGCTTCCGCACCGCCGACGCCGTCATCGCCCTCGTCATGCTCACCCTCGAAAGCGACCGCCCGACACTGCCAGGACGCCAACCCGCCTCAGCCTGACCCACACATACGGCAGAAGAGCCACTTTTTCGACCTCCCGGGCAGCCGGCCACCGCGCTCGGCGGGGTGACGGGACTCGGGGGATGAGTTCATCAAGGCGTGGTGGAGCCCGTCGCGGTGCCCGGAAGGAACCTGACGGCGCGCAACGCCGCGACGAGCTCGGCGGTGTCGCCGGGGGTCTGCAGCGAACGGCCGGTGAGGTCTTCGAGCTTGCGCAGCCTGTAGCGGACGGTGTTGGAGTGGCAGTGCAGGGCCTGTGCCGTCGCGGTGGCGTTTCCGGCGGCGTCGATCCAGCACTGAAACGTGTCGAGCAGCAGGGCGCGTGCGTCGCTGTCGAGGGCCAGAACCGGGCCCATGACCTTGCGGGCGATGCCGGAGGCGGCTTCGGGAGCCGCGGCCATGACGACGGTGAGCGGGTCGTCCTGGAAGCGGACCACTTCGGCCGTCCCGGCCGGCTGGCTGTTCATGGCGAGGCGGGCATACCGCAGAGCCTGGCCGGTGTCGTCGAGCGAGGCGAATGCCGGGCTCACTCCCACGCGGGAGGTGGCGAGGCGCCGTAGGACGTTCATGGTGAGGTCATCGGCGTCCGGGCGGAGCAGGGACGCGATTCCGATGTGAAGGTCGGGCCGCAGTGTCCAGGCGGAGGGGATGCCGTGCGCGGCCAGCTGCGCCTTGACGTCGCCGAGCGGCTCCTGACCGAGTGCGGTGGCTTCGGCTGCAACGGCGACGAAGGGGCCCTTCCTGGGCAGGCCGAGGGTCTGGGCGACCTCCCACAACGTCCCTCGGTCGGTGATCCGGCCACTGAGCAGGGCCTCCGTGAGGGCGGACCGTTCGCGCTCCTGGGCGCGGGCGAGTTCGGCGGCAGCTCGCCGGTAGCCGGCGGTCAGCGCGTCGCTGTACTCGTCCGCGAGCCGCCACGCGTCGGTTGCCGCACGCACCATCACGGACGGGTCCACCTGGCGACGCGAGGCTTCCTCGGTCAGGACCGTCCACACCTCTGCGAACCCCAGCCGGTAGGCGCGCAGGACGTCGGGCAGTGGAACGCCCTGGACCGCGCGCTGGCGGCCGGTCTCGCCAGGCTCGCTGAGGTCCGGTTCGCTGCCGCCGGCGAACTGGGCCAGCATGCTGTCGATGTTGCGCCGCAGCGATGTCCGCAGCACTGCCTCCGGCACGGTGCCGGAGGGGCGGTAGATGTCGATCTCGTTGCGGATACGGCGGGTGGCGCGCACGACCAGTTCCGGCAGCCGCGGGCGCAGGGACTGCGCCATCGCTGCGATCTCGGGTACGGGCGGGCGACGCTGCACGAGCCCAGGGTACGGGTGTGCTTGTCCCAGCCGACAAGCCTCGCCAGGGTTCCAGCGAAATTCCGCTGTCAGGTTGTTCCTGAGAACAACGCATCCCGCGGTCTTCTTGTTCACCGGTCCATTGGTGACGGCCCGCACTGGCGTGAGTCTGTACCCGGCGTTCGGGCGATTACAGTACCGGGCCGTTAACAGGAGGACGCATGGCGAACATCGCGGAAAATCTGTCAAAGACAGCGCTGCGTCACCCCGATCGCCCTGCCCTCTGGTTCGGTAACGACGCGCTGACATACGCGGAGCTGGACGCGGCCGCGTCGCGCGTCGCCGCGATGCTGTGTGCGCAAGGCGTGACGGTCGGTGATCGGGTGGGCGTGATGCTGCCCAACGTGCCGGCCTTCGTGGCGCTCTACTACGGCATCCTGCGGGCCGGTGGAGTCGTCGTGCCGATGAACCCGCTGCTCAAGGCGCGCGAGATCGAGCACTGCCTGGTCGACTCAGGCGCGTGTCGCCTGTTCGTGCACGAGAGCGCCGCCCAAGAAGCGGCGGTGGCAGCCGGTGTCACGGGAACCGTTGTGACCCCCGTCGATCCGGTCCTGACGCAGGCGGACGACCACGAGCCGGTCGGTGCGGAGACACACCGCGATGACGACGACCTCGCCGTGATCCTCTACACCTCCGGAACCACCGGCAGGCCGAAGGGCGCCGCGCTGACCCACCACAACCTTGGTCACAACACCGAGGTCGTGGCCGAGCGGGTGATCCACGTGGGGCCGCAGGACGTGGTGATGGGCTGCCTTCCGCTCTTCCACGCCTTCGGCCAGACCTGCGGCATGAACGCGACGGTCCGCCAGGGCGCCTGTCTGGTCCTCGTGCCCCGCTTCGACCCGGCCGAGGTGCTGGCGCTGCTCGACGCCTTGCGGGTGACCGTCTTCCAGGGCGTGCCGACGATGTACAACGCGCTGCTGCACCAGCCCCCGTCCGCCACCGACCCCGAGGCCGGTGCCTTGCGGGTGTGCGTCTCCGGCGGGGCTGCGCTGCCGATGGAGGTGCTGCACGCCTTCGAGAGGCGCTTCGGCTGTGCGGTCGCCGAGGGCTACGGACTGTCGGAGACCTCACCGGTGGTCACCTTCAACCACCTCGACCGCGCCCGAAGGCCCGGCTCGATCGGCACCCCGATCGACGGTGTCGAGGTGCGTCTGGTGGATGGCGCCGGCCAGGACGTCCCGGTCGGTGAAGTCGGTGAGATCGCCATTCGGGGCCACAACGTCATGGCGGGCTACTGGAACCGGCCCGACGCGACGGCCGAGGCGATCCCGGACGGATGGTTCCGCACCGGAGACCTGGCCCGCCAGGACGCCGACGGCTACTTTTCCGTCGTCGACCGCAAGAAGGACCTGATCATCCGAGGCGGATACAACGTCTACCCGCGGGAGATCGAGGAGGTGCTCTACGAGCACCCGAGCGTCGACGAGGCAGCCGTCGTCGGCGTCCCGCACGCATCCCTCGGCGAGGAGGTCTCCGCAGCCGTCGTCCTCACTCCGGGGGCTCGAGTCACGGCCGAAGACCTGCGGTCCTTCGTGAAGGAACGCGTCGCACCCTACAAGTACCCCCGCAACGTCTGGCTCCTCCCCGCCCTACCCAAAGGTCCCACCGGAAAAATCCTCAAGCGGGAGATCCAGCCTCCGCAGTGATATACCGCGAGTGCCCGCGCGAGGTCGCTGACTTGGACCGGGTCCGCTCCGGACCACCGCGCGAAGGGTCCCGTGCCAAAACGGATGCTTCGTCCGCCATGGGCTCCTTGCCTTTCGCCCGCCCAGACGGCTTGGCCCGGCGCGACTTGAGCGGCGGCGGAGTACTTCCGGGGTCGTCGTCACCTGCCGGGCACCATCTGTCGCGCAACAGCGCCAACTCGTCGATGCCCCGCCCGGGACCAGCCTTCACCGGAGGGCCCGGTGTAACACCCGCTGCGGCACCACTGCCACCGGGCAATCCGCGTGGTGCAGCAGCCTGTGGCGCTACGCGGGGTCACGGCTGCATTCCGGAGCACCGTGCCCGGAGGAAAAGGTCCGGCGATCGCACGTTCCAGCAGTCGGCGGAGCATCACCCCGTCGACGCCCTCGTCGTGCCGGAACCGGTCCCCGATGGCGATGACTGCTATGCGGGTGGAGACAGTCGTCGTCTGCCTCCCTCCCCTGCTCCTTCCGCCGGCCTGCGACGACATGCGTACCGCCGCAGGGGCCACAGGGTCTCGAGCAGGGCCTGATCGGCCCTTTCGCCCATCACCGAACGCACGCCCGCGCGGAAAGGGCCGAACGACCCCTTGTCAGGACCGGGCGGCCGGTAGTGCGCACATGGCCGCGCGACCAGGCTCAAGACAGGAACCTGACGGTGCTCGACCTCGCCGTGGACCGCATCCGACATCCCGAGGAGGAGACCGTGTCCAGCACTCCGTACGTCGTGAGCGACGTGATGACGCGCGCCCCCGTCGCCGTCGGCCGAGACGCCCCGTTCAAGGACGTCGTCAGGCTCATGGAGCAGTGGAAGGTCAGCGCCCTGCCCGTGCTCGAGGGCGAGGGCAGGGTGATCGGCGTCGTCTCCGAGGCCGATCTGCTGCCGAAGGAGGAGTTCCGCAACCGCGATCTGGACCGATACACACAGCTTCACCGCCTGTCTGATTTGGCCAAGGCCGACGCGCTCACTGCTGAGGAACTGATGACCTCGCCTGTCGTCACCGTCCACCCCGACAGCACCCTTGCACAGGCCGCCCGCATCATGGCCCAGCGCAAGATCAAGCGGATTCCGGTCGTCAATGGCGAAGGCCTGCTCGAGGGCATTGTCAGCCGCGCGGACCTGCTCAAGGTGTTCCTGCGCCCGGACAAGGAGATAGCGGACGAGATCCAGGGGGACATCGTCGACGTCCTCTTCCCCGCCCCTCTCGAGCCCATCCACACCATGGTCGGCGACGGCGTCGTCACCCTGACCGGCAAGATCGAGGACGCCCGCCAGATCCCTTTGACCGTCCGGCTGGTGCAGGCAGTCGAGGGCGTGGTGGACGTGGACTGCCGCCTCCGCGGAGCCGATGCGGGCTGACGTACGGCTTGAGGCCAACCGGCCCACGTCCGGCACCTGCCGAGCATGCGGCACTCATTCGACGCTGGGAGAGCGCGTGCACGAGTAGAACCCCATGCTGGGTTTGCGGGGCGTACGCCTCGGCCTGGTGGTCCCGGGCCTGGTGGCCGTGCAAGTGCGGGCCGTCGCCGAAGCGGTGGTCGAACGGACGAAATCCGGCTGGGCGTCGAAGGCGGAGATGATGGTGCCCCTGGTCGGTGCCGTTGAGGAACTCCGGCTCACCCGCGAGGTAGTGGAGCAGGTACTGGCCGAGATGTCCGCGGAATCCGGCGTCCCGGTGCGTTGCCCGGTCGGCACCATGATCGAGCGGTCATCAGCTGATCGGCGGTGAAGGCCCTGGATCTGGCCGCCTGCCTACGAGCCCTGGGCGTCAGCTCTGCGAAGGGGAAGCGGCGCTTCGGCTCGTCCATGTCGAGCGCTTCCGACTGTCGGATCATCAAGTCCGTTTCGGTGACGACACCGATGGCCTTGTCGTCCCCGTCCACGACCGGCGGTCCGCTGATCCGGCCGTCCACGAGCAGCCGTGCGACTTCCTTGAACGC
>NZ_JAYWVC010000151.1:0-19666 GCF_036281785.1 Streptomyces chiangmaiensis
GGATGACGTCGCCCCCGATGGACAGGTTCTGCGCCTTCGCCCCGAACCACGGCCCTGATTTCTGATCATTTCTGTTCTCCACGCAGAGGGATCATGCAGGAGCTTCGGGCTTCGTCAACGATACGACGCTGTTGCTTGATCTCGACGGACTCTCCGTCGTGCGGGACGGGCGGCCCGCCGACGGCAGTCGTCGGGTGCATCTCGTGACGGCCGACGAGACGGTGAGGAGCGGGTCACGGCCGAGCCCTTCCGAGATCCGCGGCCGCCGCGGACGTGCCGCGACACCGAGTGAAGGCCCGCAAACGCCTACTGTTTGACGTGTTCCTTGGCCTAAGGTCCAGGGATTCCGGCTTGGGTCGTCCGACCCTTCCGGCGGCTTCCTGCTTCAACGCGCTGTGCCGGGACTTTCGCCCTGGTCTTACCGGCGATCCACGAGGCGTTTAGCGTCTCCGCCCGTCCGGTGCGACGATACGACGTCCTTCGAAGAGGACGTTGCCACGCTGTGGAACGCACTGCTGAGCGAGGGAAAGATCGGCCGGACACTGCTCACGGCCTGGATCGCCAAAGAGAACCCGCGCAATCTGCTCGCCCTGGCCCGCGCGGGCGCCGACCGGCACCAAGTCGGCTACATCCGCTGGAAGTTCCTCACCTGGTACGCGCAGTCGGACGTCCCCGGGGTGCAGCAGTTCGTCGCCTTCTCCATCGAAGCCGGCGGCCCGAGATCCAAGCGTTCATCGGCACCAAATCCCCACATATCCCGCTCATGTCGCCCAACGACGACGGAAATGTGGGGCGGCCACCGCCCAGGGTTGCTGCATCTTCGCGACAGGCAGGGCGCCATTCACGCTGCTGTCGGCAATTACGAGCGGGCAAATTCATTGAGGCCGCGGGCGGGGGCAGAACGCGGACGATGCCCCGAAGCTCGAGCCTCGGGGCATCATCGCTCATCGCCCAGGTGAAGCGGGCGGCCGGTACCGCGCCGCCGCTCACAGGGCACTTACGGCTACGCGCTGCAGACCACGAAGGTGGAGAAGGTGTCTGTCGCAGTGGCGCTGGTGACCAACCACGCCGAAGGGTTGCTGCCGAAGCTAGGCACAGGCCTATTGGTGATGATCGGGCCAACGAAGGCGCCGAAGATTTGGTACCCGCCTCCGAGGGCCTTCGGGAAGGTCGAAGGGCAGATCGCGGTAGCCGTGCCGTTGATTGACGACGCGCTAACGACCAACGTATTTACCGGGCCAGGGGCACCCGTGGCACCCGTGGCACCCTGGATACCCGGCGCACCAGTAGCACCAGTAGCGCCAGTTGCGCCCCTCTCGCCCCTCTCGCCCCTCTCGCCACGGGGCCCCGTGTCCCGGTCGCTGGCGGCGTCCATGGCGCTGCTCGCCCCGGGCGGCGCCACAGCGCTGTCGGCGCCGGACCTGTGGATCGCATCGGCGATGGCCGTGGTGCTCGGGGCGATATTGAGCGCTACGGCAAGCGCGCCCGCCGACACCAGCGTGACGGTTTTCGCGCGTGAACTTCGGATCGTTCTACGGCTCACCAGAGAACCTTCCTCGAACTTGGATTGACCACACCTCAAGCGCGCGCACTTGGTTTTCCTCCGCATGAGTGTCACAGCGCCTGCGGCTACGGACGGGGTCATCCTTAACTCTCGACGATCGAATGATTACGATCCGGCCCGTGTCATACGCGAAGATCACCCGTGCGGCCCCCATACATCGCACGCAGCCGGAGCAATGAGGCTCAACTTCCCTTTGGTTGCCCGAAATTATCCGGACCTCTCCTATCGGCGGACGCCCCGGTGGCCCACGCGACAGGTAGCCGCGCAGCCGCCGGCATCGTCCTGCCCGGCCACAATGCGCCGCCGAGCCTGGGTCACCTCACACGCCGCTCACCAAATGCCTGCGAAAGGCATCGCAGCTACGGGGCGTCGGCTCGCCGAACCGGATCACCCACCATTTCCCGAACGTCGGAAAACCGGTCATATGTCGACCACAGCGTCGAGGATGACCCCGCTGACACACATGACATAGTTGGCTGTGATCGCCCCTTTCCGCCATGCGATGCTCTCATCTCATTTCTCCGATAAAGAGATCAGTCGGCTACTTCACTGCGTCGCGACAACCCCTGCAGGCGATTCGCAGCGTGCGACTTCCATTCAGGTGATCGCTCGACCTATCCGCCGCCCCGACCGCCCAACTCGTATATATAGGGGAGCAGTTCCTGCTACGGGCATGGGAGATTTTCATGGTAATCGCCGCGCCGCTTCCCCAGCCACGCGAAGAAATCCGGAGCGCCGAAGCGGTCGAACCCAGAAGACGCGGAACGTGGCCGTGGCTGTGGCCGTCCGTCCTCACCCTCGGTCTGACCAGCCATGGCCTCACCGTCCCTCTGCTGAGCCGTGACGAACTGGTCACCTGGGACGTGGTGAACCGCGACACCGGTCAGATCCTCGCCACTGTCCAGAACGTCGACGCCGTGCACGGCACCTATTACCTGCTGATGCACTTGTGGGTCAGCCTCTTCGGCGATTCCGTCATTTCCTTGCGACTCCCCTCAGTATGTGCCGTGGCCGGAGCCGCGTCCGTCACGAGCCTGATCGGAAACCGGCTCTTCGGGCGCCGTGCCGGAATTGTCGCCGGAACTCTCTTCGCCCTCGTCCCGGCGGTAAGCCGCTACGGTCAGGAAGCGCGCAGCTATGCGCTGGTCATTCTCATGGTCGCCCTCGCGACACTCCTGCTCCTTAGGGCTCTGGACAACCCTCGCAGTCCGTGGCGTTGGGCCGCCTACGTGCTCACGCTGACGGGCGTCGGACTTCTCCACCTCATCGCTCTGTCCGTCGTACTCGCCCATGCCTGCGTGCTCGCGGCGCACGCACGACACGACCGCTCCGTGTGGTGGAAGTCCGGCCTGACCCTGTTGGCCGTCGCCGCCTGCGTCGCTCCGCTCACCCTGCTGGGCCGTTCCCAAGCCCATCGGCAGCTGTACTGGGTCCCGGAACCCGATGTCTGGGCCCTTTCCTCGATCTGGCCTGACGTCTTCGCATCCGCCGTGTGCTCCGGAGCACTGATCGCCCTCGCCTGCCTGGCCCGCTCGCCCCGCAAGGCCCCTGTGCTCCTGTGCGCCGCCTGGGCTGTTCTGCCGTCCGTCGTCGTCTGGCTCGCCTCCCACGGCGACGTCTCCTACTGGCGTCAGGTGTACATCCTCTTCACCCTCCCGGCCTGGGCGCTCCTCGCCGGCGCCGGGCTCGCCGCGACCTTTCACTCCCGGAGGGCAACCGCAGCCCTTCTCGCGGCACTGGCCGTCCTGACCCTGCCCGACCAGAAGCGAATGCGGGAGCCGTTCGAGCACAACGTCCCCGTCCCCCTCGACTACGCCGCCGCGGCCGACATCGTCACGAGATACCACCAGCCTGGGGACGCCATCGTCTACGACCGCCAGGACACCTGGAAGCTCGACAGCGGGGTCCAGTACTACCTGCCCCGCGACCTGAAGTTGCGCGACGTGTTCCTGGTCAAGACACCCACTGCCATCAACGATCTGTACGCGATCCAGTGCCCTGTCCCGGAGCTGTGCCTCAAAAGCGCGCAGCGCATCTGGCTGATGGCCCAGGGCGCCGGGCCGGACCCCTTCGACTCCATCGCCCCGGACCAGGCGAGCGCTTTGCGGACCCGGTATCGGGCCTCCATGAGCGCATCGGTGACGGGGATGACCGTCACCCTGCTCGTGCGCAAGGAGAGAAGCTGAACCTGCTGTCGTGCTCAGCCTGGTTCCGCCGTACACCCCACGGCGTGCTCCGGAGGATCGGACGCCGTAGTCCGCGACGGCGTACGCCACTCGGGGCCGAACAGGGGAAAGCGGGCCGTAACGGGCGGGTCGTGGCTGCGCCCCGCTCCGCCGTGCCACTACGGGTGGGGGCATGGCACTACTCTCTCCTCCCGCCGCCCAGGCCACTTGCGATGTTCCTGCCCCCGAAACAGAGCATGGTCGGTGGGCGACATCGGTCGGCCTGTGGCTATGGCCTTCGATGGTCACCCTGGTCATGGCCACGTACCGGATCGGCGAACCGCTGCTCGGGCGCGACGAGTTGACCAGCTGGGACATGTCCGGCCGCAGCATCGGCCAAGTGCTGGCCACAGTCCACCGCGTGGACGGGGTGCTGGGCACGTACTACCTGATCCTGCGGGAATGGAGGAGCCTGTTCGGGGACTCGGCCACGGCTCTGCGCATGCCCTCCGCGCTGGCCATGGCCGGCGCCGCCGCATGTGTGGCACTGATCGGGCACCGGCTGTTCGGCCGCCGCGCCGGAGTGGCCGGCGGCCTGTTGTTCGCCCTGATTCCGACAGTGAGCAGGTTCGCTCATGAGGCCCGTCCCTACGGCCTGGTGATGCTGGCCGTGGCCCTGACCGCGCTGCTGCTGCTGCGGGCCCTGGACCGCCCGGGCAGCCCATGGCGATGGACGGGTTACACCCTCGGCTTGGTGGCCGTGGGGCTGTTCCATCTGCTCGCGCTGACGTGCCTGATCGGGCATCTGGTTCTCGTGGCCCTGCGGGTCCGGCGCGAGCGTCGAGCGTGGTGGGGCTTCTGCCTCGCGGTCCTCGTCGGTCTCGCCTCGGTGTGCCCGTTGGTGGTGCTGGGCAGGGCACAGACCGTCCGGCAGATCTACTGGATCGCCGAACCGACGGGCTGGGGCCTGGTCGACATCTGGCCGCAGCTGTTCTACTCCGGAGTGTGCGCGGGGACGGTGACCCTGCTGGCCATGGTGGCGTGCCGGGAGCGCCGCGACGCCGTCGTCTTCTGCGCCGTGTCCGCCTTGGCGCCCGTCTTCCTCATCTGGGCAATCTCCCACGGGGAGATCTCGTACTTCTACTTCCGGTACATGCTGTTCACCCTGCCGGCGTTGGCGGTTCTCGCCGGAGCCGGGCTCGCCGCCGCGACGCGGTCCCGGCCGGCGCTCGCGTCGACCTTGGCGGCCCTCGCTCTGTTCACCGCATCGGAACAGGAATCGTTGCGGGAGCCGCTCGCGCACTACTGGTCGGGCGGCCCCGACTTCGCGGCTGCCGCGCGGACCATCCAGAGTTACTACGTGCCCGGTGATGCGGTCGTCTATCCCAGGAAGGAAGAGGAAGCCATCGCGCTGGGCGTCCGCTACTACCTTCCTCGCGATCTGAAGCTGCGCGACGTGTTCCTGGCGGAATCGCCCACCCACCGCAACGATCTGGCGGCGACCGAGTGCCCGCAGCCGACCCGATGCCTGCGGGGCGAGAAGCGGATCTGGTTGGTGGTGAGGGGAGACGAGACGGATCCGCTGAATGGGCTGCCCGCGGACCAGTCAGCGGCTCTTCGCACCCACTACAGGCTCTATGGGGCTGAGCGTCCCAGTGGTCTGGCGGTGGCTCTGTTGGTGCGCACGTCGTAGTGGCGTCGGCTGCCTGATGTCCAGCAGCGGCATTCAGCGGCGATGCCGTAGTGAGTGGCGCTGGGATGAGGATATCTCCGTCTTGCTCTGGAGGTAGCCGACAGCAGAGTCGACGACGGCGCCAACGCCCGGCAGTGGGAGGGCGCCGAATCTCCCTGCCGACGCGGGCAGTTGGAACCGGTGTCCGGGCAGGACCGGGCACCGCAAGGGCCCGGTCGATTGGCGGAGAGCGCCAACTGGCCGCAAGTCCCGTGAGCTGCATGGGACGGCCTGGCCGCCGAGGGAATCCCGTCAGCTTCCCTGTCCGCGTCGCGGGCCCGGCCAAGCGATGGCTGTCGCGGGGGCGTGCGCCGTGTCGGTGTCGTGGGCGACGTAGTAGGTCGGGCGCTGCCGGACGGCCGTGTAGATGCGGCCGATGTACTCGCCGAGCAGGCCCAGGCAGATGAGCTGGACGGCGCCGATGAAGAGAACGGCGATGATCAGGGAGGTCCAGCCGGGGGCGGTGTCGCCCGCCGCGTAGACGGTCAGGGTGTACATGAGCACGCCGAGGCAGACGAAGAAGGCGAGGGTGCCGAGCCAGGTGGCCAGCCGCAGCGGGGCGACGGAGAAGCCGATGATGCTGTCGACCGCCAGCAGGACCATCTTCCGCAGGGGGTACTTGGTGTGACCGGCGACGCGTTGATTGCGGTGGTAGGTGACCTCCCCGCTGGGGAAGCCCAGCCAAGGAACGAGGAGCCGGTACACCTGCGGCTGGTCGGGCAGGGCTTTCAGGGCCTCGAGGGCACCGCGCGACAGCAGACGGAAGTCGCCGGCCTGGGCCGGGACATGGGTACCGACCACGCGGCGCATGAGCCAGTAGTAGGCGCCGGCGGTGCAGCGTTTGAAGCCGGTGTCGGTGGAGCGGTCGGCACGTACGCCGTAGACGATGTCCAGGTGCTGGGAGCGGGCCAGGGCGAGCATCTCCGGGATCTTCTCCGGGGGGTCCTGGAGGTCGGCGTCAAGGCTCGCGGCGTAGTGGCCGCGCGCGCGATGCAGGCCGGCGGTCAGCGCGGCCTGGTGCCCGCTGTTGCGTCGCAGTCGCACCACCCGAAGCTGCGGCCAGGTGACCCGCAGGTCCATCAGTTGTTCTGCTGTCGTGTCCGTGGAGCCGTCGTCCACGGCGACGACCTCGTAGGCCTCGCCTGTCGCGTCCAGAACTGGCCGTAGCCGTCCCACCAGCGCCGGCAACGCCTCTTCCTCGTTGAACATCGGGATCACGACCGACAATTCGACCGATGACTCAATCCGGTCAGTCGGGTCGTGGTGCATATCAATCATTCGGAGATACCGGTCCGTGCTTGGAGTGGGCGGGCGCCAAAGGATGCCCGATTTACCCCCATACCGTATGATGTCGGGCGGCTCAGCGCGTCCAGACACACGTCCTCGAACCCCGGGTGCCGTAACCGATGCCACACCTCACAGAGCCCGTCCCGGACGTCAGGGCGTCCGCTGGGGCACCACCGGCAGACATGCCCGTCGGCGCAGCCGAGGCCGGGGTCGCCCGGCAGCTGCCGCTGTTCGCGATCATCGGCCTCATGTCCACGGCCGCCTACCTGGGCCTGTACGCGGCGCTTCGGCCGGTGCTCGACGCCCAGCCCGCCAACCTGATGGCGCTGTTGGCCACCGCCGTGGCGAACACCGCCGCCAACCGCCGGTTCACCTTCCGGGTGCACCGCGCAGACGGAGCTGTCCGGCATCAACTCCAGGGGCTGGTCGCCTTCTTCGCCGGTGTCACGCTGAGCAGCGGCGCCCTCACCCTGGTGCACCGGACCTTGCCGGACACGCCGCACCTGGTCGAGATCGGCGCGCTGATCGTAGCCAATGCCGCCGCGACCGTACTTCGCTTCCTGCTGCTGCGGATGTGGGTGTTCAGAGAACCGTGACACATGCATGGCGTGTCTGCACACCTCTGACCTGCACCGCTGGATAGGTTCGGCGACGATCGTCCACTACGGCGGGGTGAGTCCGACCTATGAGCGCGATGCCGACTCTTGTGCCTGCCGAGTCCGCGCAATGCGAGAGCACACTCCCGGCCGAACCGGTCGCCCTTCACGAGCGCTCACGCAGACTGGTCCGGCGCTACGGACCGGCGGTCGCGTGCTACGCGGCACTGAAACTGGTCGGCTTCTACATCTTCATGCGGCTCGTCCACTACTCCGGCTACCACCTCACGAAGCCCCTGCGCCTGGGCGGCGGCGCCCACCCCTGGGACGTGCTCGCTTCCTTCGACGGCTGGTGGTACCAACAGGTCGCGGAGTTCGGGTACGACCCGCAACTGGTACCTGTGACCGATTCCCCCTGGTACACGTTCCAGGAGAACTCGGCCGCGTTCTTCCCGCTCTACCCGGGCCTGATGCGCCTGGTCTCCGAGTTCACCGGCCTCGGCCTGTACGGCGCCGGGATGATGGTCTCGGTGGTCGCTTCGCTCTTCGCCGCGGCGGGCATCTTCGCCGTGGCGGAGCGGCTCGGCGGGGTCCGGGCGGGCGTGATCGCGGCCGGCCTCTGGGCGGTCTGCCCGGGATCCGGCGCGGAGTGGGCGGTCTACTCGGACTCCACCTTCGTCGCGCTCACCGCGTGGTCCTGCTACGCCGTGCTGACCGGGCGGTGGATCACTGCCGGACTGCTCACCCTGGTGGCCGGGCTCAACCGGCCGACCTCGGCGACCTTGATCGCAGCGGTGGGCCTGGCGGGGCTCGTCGCGCTCTATCGGCGCACGGACGGAATCGGACGGCCTCTGGCCGCGATGACGCTGGCGCCCCTAGGGCTGTTGGGGTATGTGGGCTGGGTCGGCTGGCGAATGGGCGACTGGGGAGGCTACTTCAAGCTCCAGCGCGGGGCCTGGCTGCACTTCTTCGACGGGGGCCGGTTCACTGTCGCCACGATGCGGAGCGTCCTGCTCGGGCGCAGCGACTACCTGTTCGCCTCTCCCGTCCCCGACCTGCTGGCTGGACTGATCATCATGGCGCTGCCGGTCCTGATCCTCCTGTTGGTGCGGCTGCGGCCACCCGCCGTCCTGATGGTCCATACGCTGGTCACCATTGCCACCGTGCTGGGCAGCCAGCAGGTCTTCTCCAACATCTCGCGCTATCTGCTGCCCGCCTTCCCGCTGCTCATCCCGCCGGCCATTGCCCTGAGCAGGCTCAACCGACTCGCCTTGGCGGCTTGCCTCGGCACCTGTGCTCTCGCCTCCGGCTGGTTCGCAGGATTCGCGATCTTCCAACTGGGTGCCCCATGACCTGGTCGGCCGTTGACGGCGCCCAGGCGTCGGCTCCCGGTACGAAACCAAGGGGCTGGGGCCCGCCCCGTACGCCGTTGTACGGGGCGGGCCCCAAGCTCTTCGTACTGCCTTCACCGCGGCCGGTCTTGACGACGTCGCAGGTCAGGGCAAGTCGGACCGGCCGCGGAGTTCGTGGGGGACGTCAGCCCAGGCGCTGCACCAGCGAGCGGTACTCGTCCCACAGCTCCTTCGGCGTGTGGTCGCCGAAGGTGTTGAGGTGCTCGGGGACCAGGGCCGCCTCCTCGCGCCAGACGTCCTTGTCGACGGTGAGCAGGAAGGCGAGGTCGGACTCCGACAGCTCCAGGCCCCTGGTGTCCAGCGCCTCCTTCGTCGGCAGGATGCCGATCGGCGTCTCGACGCCCTCCGCCTTGCCCTCCAGGCGCTCCACGATCCACTTCAGGACGCGGCTGTTCTCGCCGAAGCCCGGCCAGACGAACGAGCCCTCGTCGTTCTTGCGGAACCAGTTGACGTAGTAGATCTTCGGCAGCTTGGACTGGTCCTTGTCCTTGGCGACCTCGATCCAGTGGGCCATGTAGTCGCCCATGTTGTAGCCGCAGAACGGCAGCATGGCGAACGGGTCGCGGCGCAGCTCGCCGACCTTGCCCTCGGCCGCGGCGGTCTTCTCGGAGGCGACGTTCGCGCCGAGGAACACTCCGTGGTTCCAGTCGAAGGACTCCGTCACCAGCGGCACGGCGCTGGCGCGGCGGCCACCGAAGAGGATCGCGGAGATCGGCACGCCCTTCGGGTCCTCCCACTCGGGGGCGATGATCGGGCACTGCGCGGCCGGGACCGTGAAGCGGGAGTTCGGGTGGGCGGCCGGGGTCTCGGACGCCGGCGTCCAGTCGTTGCCCTTCCAGTCGGTGAGGTGGGCCGGGGTCTCCTCCGTCATGCCCTCCCACCAGATGTCGTTGTCGTCGGTGAGGGCGACGTTCGTGAAGACGGAGTTGCCCCACAGCGTCTTCATCGCATTGGCGTTGGTGTGCTCACCGGTGCCGGGCGCGACACCGAAGAAGCCGGCCTCCGGGTTGATCGCGTACAGACGGCCGTCCTCGCCGAACCGCATCCACGCGATGTCGTCGCCGATCGTCTCGACCGTCCAGCCGGAGATCGTCGGCTCCAGCATGGCGAGATTCGTCTTGCCGCAGGCGCTCGGGAAGGCGGCGGCGACGTACTTCGACTCACCCTCCCGTCGCCCACCACCACCCTCGAACGAGGCCCTTCGGGCCGCAGGATCGTTTTGCGGGGGCGTGAGCTTGAGGATCAGCATGTGCTCGGCCAGCCAGCCCTCGTCGCGCGCCATGACGGAGGCGATGCGCAGGGCGTAGCACTTCTTGCCGAGCAGCGCGTTGCCGCCGTAGCCGGAGCCGTAGGACCAGATCTCGCGGGACTCGGGGAAGTGCGAGATGTACTTGGTCTGGTTGCAGGGCCAGGCGACGTCCTTCTGGCCGGGCTCCAGAGGCGCGCCCAGGGAGTGGACGGCCTTGACGAAGAAGCCCTCGGGGCCGAGTTCGTCCAGGACCGCCTGCCCCATGCGCGTCATGGTGCGCATGGAGGCGGCCACGTACGCGGAGTCGGTGATCTCGACGCCGATCGCGGAGAGCGGCGAGCCGAGCGGGCCCATGCAGAACGGCACGACGTACATCGTGCGACCGCGCATGGAGCCGCGGAACAGGCCGTTCTCCCCCTGGAATATGTCCCGCATCTCGGCGGGGGCCTTCCAGTGGTTGGTCGGGCCCGCGTCCTCCTCCTTCTCGGAGCAGATGAACGTCCGGTCCTCGACCCGGGCGACGTCCGACGGGTCGGAGGCGGCGTGGTAGGAGTTCGGGCGCTTGATCGGGTCGAGCTTCTTGAACGTGCCCTTGCGGACGAGCTCCTCGCACAGGCGCTCGTATTCGGCCTCGGATCCGTCACACCAGACCACGCCGTCCGGCTGCGTCAGTTCGGCGATCTCGTTGACCCACGAGATCAGTTCCTTGTGCTGGGTGGGGACGGTTGAGGGAGCCGCGTTCTCGCGCGCCACGATCGCTCCTAGATGAGGGGTTTTTTGTTGACTGCCCCGTGGGGGCTGCGACCCGGATGCTTCGTAGCCGCTCATCCGGTGCCGACCGCACTCATTTGATCATCCGACTAGATTGCCCATCTGTCCAGAGGACGTCACAGCTGAGCGGAGTGAGGATCGCCACGCATGCCCGTGTTTCCTTGCGTGCACGAGGGATTCAGCTGAAGGATTTTTTTGCGGTGCTCGCGTTCCGGCGCAGGCCGGACAGCACGGGTGATATCGATCGCACTTTGATACGTAACTTACGGTTCCGTAGGTACCATGCGGCCCATGACTGCGTCCGTCCCCGACGCGCCCACGGACTCGCCGGCAGCCGGCCGCGGTCCCGTCGCGCTCTCCTTGCCCCACCCGGTCAAGCCGAAGCTCCGCGGTTGGCTGCACCTCGGGATGTTCCCGACCGTCATCGTCGCGGGCCTGACCCTCACGGCCCTCGCGAACTCGACCCGGGGCCGAATCGCCTGCGGCATCTACGTTCTGACGGCATGTCTGCTCTTCGGCGTCAGCGCGCTCTACCATCGCGGCAACTGGAGCCCGCGCATGGACGGTGTCCTGCGCCGGCTCGACCACGCGAACATCTTCCTGATCATCGCGGGCACGTACACCCCGCTGACACTGCTGCTCCTGCCGGGCGCGAAGGGGCAGTGGCTGCTGTGGGGCATCTGGGGCGCGGCGGCCGCCGGCATCGTCTTCCGGGTCTTCTGGGTCGGCGCCCCGCGTTGGCTCTACACACCCTGCTACATCGCGATGGGCTGGGCGGCCGTCTTCTTCCTCCCCGACTTCATGCGCACCGGAGGGATCGCCGTCCTGGTGCTCGTCATCGTCGGCGGACTGCTCTACAGCGCGGGCGGCGTGATCTACGGGATCAAGCGACCGAACCCGTCACCACGCTGGTTCGGCTTCCACGAGGTCTTCCACTCCTTCACCCTCGCGGCGTTCGCCGTGCACTACGTGGGGATCTCCCTGGTGGCGTACCAGCACGGATAACACCTGACGATCAGCCTGTTCACAAGGGCCGCGGCAGTGCAGCCGCGGCCCTTCCGCATGCCCCGAGCGCGACTCGACGGGGGCACCGGCCGGCCACCCCCTTCCCGACAGTGACTCGCCATTGACAGCAAATGGCTTTTGACAGTTACTCACTGCTGGCGAGCACCTACGCCGCCCGGCTCGACACCTCCGCCCTGCCAGGGGCGGCCGCGCAGACCGCCTCCGATTCCGTGGTCGGCGCCCACGTGGTCGCGGGCCGACTGGGTGACCGGGCCCTGGCCGCGTCCGCCGACGCCGCCTATGTCCACGGCATGGGTCTGGTTCTGCTGGTCAGCGGTATCACCGCGCTGGTCACAGCGCTGCTCGCGGCGGCCCTGGTGCCGAACGCGAAGCCCGCCCCGGCCCGACCGGAGGAGAACCCCGACATGGTCCCCGGCCCGGAGAATGCCCGACAATGACGACCATGGCCGCCACCGCGCACAGCTCGCCTTCCGCCCCCGAACCCCGTCTGGGGCTCCGCGAGCGGAAGAAGATCAAGACTCGTATGGCGATCCGCAAGGCGACATACCGGCTCGTCCAGGAGCAGGGGTACGACGCCACCACCATCGAGCAGATCGCGGAGGCGGCCGAGGTCTCCCCCTCCACGGTGTTCCGCTACTTCCCCACGAAGGAGGACATCGTCGTCACCGACGAGTACGACCCGATCCTGGAGGAGGAACTGCGGGCGCGCCCGGCAGACGAGCCGCTGATGCAGTCACTGCGGTACGTGATGCGCACCGCCGTCGAGCGGAGCCTGTCGGGCGAGTACGAGACGCGCGAGGAGATGGAGCTGCGCGGGCGGCTCATGGTCGAAGTGCCCGCGGTCCGGGCGCGGATGATCGAGAGCATGTCCGTCACCGGCCAGATGATGTGCCGGGTGGTCGCCGAGCGCACCGGGCGCACCCCCGACGACCTCGAGGTGCGCGTGTACTGCATGGGTCTCGTCGGCGCGCTGATGGAGGCCTCGCGCTACTGGGCCGAGCACGGGCAGCAGGGCGACATCGCGGAGTACACCGAGCGCACGCTGGATGTGCTGGAGCATGGTCTCCCGCCGCGGAAATCGGAGGCCTCCTGAGTCGTCCACGTGCCATCCTGACCAGGTGAACGAACCCGAGATCCACATCGCGTTCGCCCCCGAGCTGGGCCTCTTCGTCCCGCACGGGCGACGCGGGCCTGCCACGAAGGTCGTCACGGACGGCTCCTCGACCCTCGGCCATGTCGTCGAGTCGCTCGGTGTGCCGCTGACCGAGGTCGGGGCGCTCGTCGTGGACGGCCACGCCTCGTCCCCCTCTCATGTTCCGGCCGCCGGCGAGTCCATCGAGGTACGGCCCGTCGAGCGCCCGCAGCAGGTGCCCGGCGCCCCGCTGCGCTTTCTGCTGGACGTGCACCTCGGAACCCTGGCCCGGCGGCTGCGGCTGCTGGGTGTCGACGCGGCCTACGAGTCCACCGACATCGGCGACCCGGCGCTCGCCACCCGCTCGGCGGCAGAGCAGCGCGTGATGCTGAGCCGCGATCGCGGGCTGCTGCGCCGCCGCGAACTGTGGGCGGGCGCCTTCGTCTACAGCACCCGGCCCGAGGACCAACTCCACGACGTGCTGGACCGGTTCGCACCCGAGCTGCGGCCGTGGACGCGGTGCACCGCCTGCAACGGCCTGCTCCGCGACGCCACCAAGGAGGAAGTCTCCGACCAGCTCGAACACGGCACCAGGCGGTCGTACGACGTCTTCGCACAGTGTGGTGCGTGCGGACGCGCCTACTGGAAGGGCGCGCACCACGAACAGCTGGTGGCCATCGTGGAGCGCGCCCTCACCGACTTCCCGAGCCGGACCTAACGCCTCGTCCTCACATCGCCCTTCCCGCAGGCCACCCCGTCCTTGTCGGGATCGAGGCCGAGCGGGTCGTCCTTGCCGTTGACCTTCAGACGTCCGTAGTCGTTCGCCGCGAGCCAGACGCAGCGTGCGGCCGTCGTCTTCTTCACCGTGGGCGGGAACACCGTCGGCACACACACGTTGGCCGAGCCGTAGTGCCGGTCGCAGCCCGAGATGGTCGGGCTGACCTTCTGCGACGTGCGCTTCTTGCCCGGGGTCGAGGTGCTGCCCTGCAGGGAGTCGGCGAAGGAGTGCACATGCGCCGCGGCCGTGTCCGCGCTCAGCGCGGCCGGGCCCTGGAGGTGGACCCACTTCGCCACCGACGGGACGCCTCGCGCGTCGACCGCGAAGAGCATGTACCAGCCGGGCGGGGCCAGATTGGGGTTGCTCGTCACGTTCAGATCGACGTTGTTGCCGTCCACCGACAGCGGCAGGTCCACGAACCGCTGGTTGGGGTCCGAGGAGTGGGTGACCGCCGCGGGACGGATCAGCTCCGCCTTCGCGATGGGCCGGTCGACCGTGATGCGCTGTGTGGTGCCGTAGGTCCATTCGTTGTCGATCACCGAGGTGATCGTCGGGCGCGAGCCCTTGAACAGGTATGGCGGCGAGTAGATCGAGACGTTGTGGTTCCACGTGCCGTTGCCCGGGTTGTCACCGGTGGCCATGATGCGCCCGTCCGGCAGCAGGAAGGCGGAGGAGTGGTAGCCGCGGGCCTCCGGGTCGGCGGCCACCGGGTCGAACGTGGAGGTGTCCGGGTCGAAGACGGACGCCTCGTAGACGGGGTCGGCCCGGTTGTGCAGCCCACCGCCCGTCTCCAGGACCTTGCCGTCGGGCATGAGCACCGCGGAGACGTACATCTTGCCCTGGTTGCCCGTCTCGGCGACGGGGCCGTTGCCGAGGTCGACGGTGCCCTGCGGCAGCGGCGGCCCGGCGACGTACTGCGGGTCGGCCTGCTTGAGGTCGATGATGTCCGTCAGACGGTTGGCGTCCGGGTTGGAGTCGATGTTGCCGCCGCCGATGGTCAGGACCTTCTGGTCCTGGGCCGGGGGCAGCAGCACGCTCGCCGACTGGTCGCGCTCGTCCTTGTTCTGCAGGCCCGGGACCTGCGTGATCGTGTTGGCGCCGTAGTCGTAGATCGCCGAGCCGGTGCCGGGGATGTTGTTGCCGAAGACATGGCTGCCCGAGTAGAACAGGCGGCCGTCCTGCATCAGGACCATCGACGGGTACAGGCCCCAGTAGGACCAGGTCTGGTTGACCTTCCACAGCGGCAGCCACTGCTGTTCGGCGTCCGACCAGTACTCGGCGGTCACCGAGCCCGTGGAGTCCTCGCGCAGCCCGCCGAAGGAGATCACGTCACCGTTGCCGAGCTCGGTCGCCGACGGGTACCAGTGGCCGTCGTTGAGGTCGTTCGTCTTGGTGTAGCTCTCGGTCTTCGGGTCGAAGATGTACGAGTCCTTGAACCCCTCGTAGCCGTGACCGCCCGCGACGGGGTAGGCCTTGTTGCCGCTCATGACGAGCACACGCCCGTCCTGGAGCTGTACGTGCCCGGCGCAGAACATGTCCTTCGGAGTGGGGATCACCTTGTACGAGCCGTTCGACGGGTCGTAGACCGCGCTCGTGAAGGTGCCCGCGGCGAAGTTCTCCTCACTGTTGCCGGAGCCCGCGATCAGCAGCACCTTGCCGTTGTTGAGGACGACCGAGTGCATCGAGCGGACCGGGTTCTGTGTGGGCAGCACCGACCAGCTGCCGTTCGCGCACTGGTCCGTGGTCCCCGTGCACTGGGCGGGCGGCAGCGGGTCGGCGACCTGCTCCATCGTGTAGTCGTCGGTGGTCACGGACCCGGTGCCGTACACCGAGACACCCCAGGTGATCATGTCGGTCCCGGACGGCACCTCGGGTGTGCGGACGCTCGCCTGGGTCCAGCCCGCGCTCATGTCCAGCGTCCTGAGGTCGGTCCAGTACTGCCAGCCCGCGCTCGCGTCGTGCCGGAACAGGGTGATCGCGGTGTCCGGGGTCGTCGACTTGTACCAGAGCGAGAGGTCGTACTGCTTGCCCGGCGTCACCACGGGCGCGCAGCTCGCGGACTCGGTGATGAGCGCCTTGCGGTCGCCGTCGACACGGCGTGTCAGCTCGACCTTCATGGCCTTGCCGCCCGTGTGGGCATCACTGGTGGAGGTGAAGGTGAAGTCGTTGTCGCCCCAGCCCGACTTCTCCCAGCAGTACGGCATCCCGTCGGTGCCGGCGGTCTCGAAGCCGGGGTTCTTGACGAGATTGGCGGCCGACGCGGGCTGCGGCGAGGTCAGGATCAGGCCCATGGTCAGGCCGGTCACGGCCATCAGGGCGGTTCTGCGTCTGCGGAGGATGCGGAGTCTGCGTACGGTCTTCACATGGATCTCCTTGCTGTGCGGCTCGCACCGGAGGGCACGGTTCTGGTGTCGGCCTGCGGGCCGCTCCGCCGCGCCCCGCGGGCCCCGCGGCCCCGGCGGGGCAGATAGACCAGCGCTTCGGTCCCCACGAAGCGCAGGACGAACGTCGTCACCAGCGCGAGTGCGGTGGCCGGCAGAGCTCCCATCCCGAACTCGTGCACCAGCAGCGCGATCAGCGGGATGCGCAGCAACAGGTCGGCATTGGCGAGGAGCGCGAACCGGCCCGCCCGGTCCCACCAGCGGCGGTGCCGGCGACGCTCGCGGAACAGCAGTTGCTCGATGAGCAGGAAGTTCCAGGCGACGCCCAGCTGGTTGGCGAGGATCTCGGCCGGCACGTAGTGCAGGCCGAGCTTGGTCAGCGCCCACAGGCCGACCAGATTCGGTACAAAGCCGGTCGCACCGATGAGCCCGAAGCCCACCATGCGCGCCGCGGGCGAGGCGGTGCGCAGCCCGATCAGATGGCGCAGGAAGCGGAAGCCCTCCTGTGCGGTCGACTTGGACTCGCCCGCGAACCGGTCCTGGAAGACGAACGGCACCTCGGTGACCCGGCGCGGCCTGCTGCGCACGGCCAGCTCGAGCAGGATCTTGTACCCGAGCGGCTGCAGGATCTCCGCGGTGACCACACTGCGGCGGATGGCGAAGAAGCCGCTCATCGGGTCGCTGATGCCGCGCAGCTTGCGCGGGAACAGCAACTTGGTCAGCCAGGTCGCCCCGCGCGAGACGGCGATCCGGTAGCCGCCGGCGAGTCCGGCACGGCTGCCGCCCTTGAGGTAACGGGAGGCGACGACAAGGCCGGCGTTCGCGCGCTCCCCGGTGCCGACCAACTCCGGTACCAGGGAGGGCGGATGCTGCAGATCCCCGTCCATGACCACGATCCAGTCGGAACCGGCCGCCTTGATGCCCTCGACCACGGCCCCGCCGAGCCCGCCGACCGGCTCGTCCCGGTGCAGCACGGCGACCGGGAAAGGGCAGTCCTGAGCCTCGCGGAAGATCACTTCGGGGGTGTCGTCGGTGGAGTCGTCGACGAAGACGACCTCGCAGGGCAGCCGGGTGGGCACCGAGTCGGTGATCCGCTGGAGCAGCTCCCGGACGTTCCCGGACTCGTTGAAGGTGGGTACGACGATGGTGACGGCGCCCGGTTCGGGCACCTCGGCAGCCCGTACCGCCGGATCGCCGAGTTCCTCGGGGACGGTGGATTCGTGAGTCATCGGTCGCCTCCCGCGGCCCGGTCGATCCTGCGGATCTCGATCCGGTCGTCGCCGGTGCCGAAGGTCGCGACCGGCGTGGAGTGCTCGATCGCGGCCTTGACGTTCGGCAGGTCGACCGCGTCGCGCCGTACCGTCGGAGAAGCGACGACGTAGTCGATGTCGCGCCAGCCGCGCGGCATCGTCTTGGCGACCGCAGGGTCGAGGTCGGCCTTGTAGAACCAGATGACACCGAGCCCGGGCCGGTATCCGGCGTGGACGAGGTCGAGCCAGAGCGCGTCGTCGACGAGGACCCTGGTGTGCTTCGGGTCCTGCACCTGGTGGGTCAGCCAGTGCGAGGCACCCCGGTAGGGGGCGTTGGCGTCGGTGGTGACGGCGGTGCGGTCACCGTCGTACCAGTGGGGCACCGCATAGGCCCCGGCGGCGGCCACGAGCAGCGCCACCACGGCGTACCGCAACCAGGTCACGTATCCCCGCTCGGCCCCGCCACGCCACCTGTTCAGCACCAGGTGGACGACGCTCGCGGCGCCGCCCGCCAGGACCAGCGCCAGGAACGGCAGGGCCTGGATGACGTACATCGCGGGCAGATAGCCGCTCGGCCGCATCGCGACCAGGGTGAGGATCGCGACCGCGAGCGCGGGCCCGGCCAGCGCCCGGGCCGTGACCGACCAGCGCCAGGTCAGCAGGATCAGCAGCGCGCCGGCGAGACCGCCGAGCGGCAGCACACGGTCGTAGTAGAGCCAGGAGTGCAGCACTCCGTACGAGCCGGAGTCCGGGTCCAGGATGAATCCGGAGCCGGCCCGGCTCATCTGGTAGGTGATGCCGTCCCACAGCGAGACATGGCCCGCTCCCGGCAGCAACTCCCCCTTGAGCAGGGCGAAGAGAGGATACGACAGCCCGATCAGGGCACAGGCCGTGACCGCGCCGGTGAGCGCGAACTTCCGCGTGTCGCGGTGGCTGTGGCGCCACATGGTCAGGAAGACGGCGGGCAGGACGACGAGCATCGTCTCCTTGGTCAGGACGCCCGCCGCCGCGGCGAGGCCCGCGCCGAAGTGGTGCCACAGGTGCCGGCTCGGGGAGGCGGCCAGGGTGAACGCGAGGAGCGTCCACATCACCGCGATGTTGTCGAGGAAGATCTCGCGCTGGAGCACCACCGACAGCGGGGAGAGCCCGAAGAGGACCATGGCGAGCCCGGCGGCCCAGACCGGTAGCAGCAGCCGACGGGCGAGGACATGGACGAGGACCGCGCTCACGGCGCTGACCAGCAGCATCGCGAATCGCATCGAGCCGACCGTCATCAGGTCGGGGGCGATGCGGGCGGGGATCCAGGTCAGCAGGGCGATCTGCGCCCAGCCGAGCGGCGGGTGGTCGTACCAGTACGTGTAGTGGGCGAGCCCGTGGCCGTTCTGCACGGCCCACGCCTGAGCGAGGTAGGTGCCCTCGTCGTCGCTGAGCGTCGGGTAGGCGGAGATGTTCCAGCCCTGCACCGTGAGGATCGCCGCGAGGAGCAGCCCGCACACGATCAGATCGGGACGAGAGCTGCGGAAACGGAACGCCGGACGGGGCGCGGGGACGGTGACGGGTACGCGTGTGTCCTGCGCGGGGACCTCGGTGCCGGTCGCCGCGGGAAGAGTGGAGGTCACGCAGCAACGTCCTCTCGGGACGGGCGGATCACGTCGGCCGCGGTCAGATGCGCGCCCACGTGGCTGGTCAGCTCCCAGTCGTTGCGGCCGCGCTGTTCGCGCCAGACGGCACGGACGGCGGCGCCGGCGAGGAGCACCTGGTAGAAGGGGCCGCCCACGACGAGCTTCGCGTAGTGGATGAAGCGGACGCGCAGCCCGTACTGCCTGCCGAAGTCGTGGAGCCCCACGACCTCGAAGACGAAGGTCACCGCGGCCGTGATCAGCGGCAGGAAGGTGAGGAAGGCGACGCCGACCGGCACGTCCAGGAAGAGGGCGATCGCGGCGTTGAGCGGGATGATGACACCGGAGAACGCCTGCAGGAACGGGGTCATGAGCGTGTAGCGGGCGAGCAGTCGCTGCCCGAAGCCGGGCAGCTGCTTCCAGTCCTTCTTGCGGTAGACCTGAAGGAAGCCCTGGTTCCAGCGGGTGCGCTGCTTGAGCAGCGACATCAGCGAACCCGGGGTCTCCTCCCGGGTCACCATGTCGGAGTCGTAGGCGACGACGACCTTCTTGCCGACGCTGGACAGCCGCACGCCGAGGTCGCAGTCCTCCGCCAGGCAGTTGGGGTCCCATCCGTCGGCTTCCCGCAGGACGTCGGTCCGCACGAAGACGGTGTTGCCGCCGAGCGGGATGAACCCCTTCTGCGCATGCAGGTGCAGCCGGGA
>NZ_JAYWVC010000152.1:0-19631 GCF_036281785.1 Streptomyces chiangmaiensis
TGGATGATGGGGAGGAATTCCCGGGCGGTCAGCGGGCCGATGGACAGGGCGGCCACCTTGCCGGAGCGGTCCAGGACGTAGGTGGTGGGCACGGCCCGGGGTGCCACGGACTTGAATCCCAGCATGCTGCGGCTGTCGGGGTCGAAGATGCTCGGATACGTGATGCCGTAGTCCTTCTCGAACGCGATGGCGGTCGTCTTGCTGTCGCGGATGTCGACGCCGAGGAACCGCACTCCCAGCGGCCTGGTCTCCTTGGCCAGGCGGGCCAGTTCCGGGGCCTCCTGGCGGCAGGGCGCGCACCACGAGCCCCACACGTTGATGACCACGACGTGGCCGCGCCACCGTGCGATGTCGATGTGGTCGCCGGTCAGGGCGGTGCCCGTCAGAGAGGGCGTCAGGGTGCGCTCGCCGGGTTGCAGGTACTGCGAGGAGCTTCCCTTGGCCGCCCTAAGGGCTGTGCTGCTCTTGTTGGTCTCGCTCTGCAGGCTGCCGCAGGCGGTCAGCATTCCTGCGGCCAGCGTCAGCAGCCCGGCCAGGGCGGTGCGTCGCGAGGGTACGGCAGCGCGGGGGTAACGGCGGCCCGTCGCCGCGGTATCGGGGAGGCGGTACTCAATGCGGCTCACCCTTCCGGAACTGCTGGCCGGGGGCCGGCTCGGCCGTACTGGAACGCAGGTCGAGTTCGTGGTGCAGGAGCTGGACCTCCTCACGCAGCCGCTTGATCTCCGCGCCCGTGCCATCGGATGCCTCAGTGGCGGCGCCGCACCTCGACTTCTGTGTTCCCGTCCGGGACTGCCGCGAGGTCATGAGGCAGCCATGGCCCCCTCGCATGGGCCGCATGCAGAAGACGTAGGTCAGCCCGAAGGCCGCCACTGTGGCGAGCAGAGGCAGGACATAGGCGGTCACCGCGTGCGCTCCCGCTCGGCCGGTGCGGGCAGGTCCAGCTTGGTGCGCAGTCCGGCGATCTCCTGGCGCAAGGTGTCGAGTTCCTGCTGGCGGGGATCGGCGGCCTCTGCGGCCGTGGTCTTCTTGCCACCGGACCGCATCATGAACCACATCATCAGGCCCATACCGACCGGGCAGGCCAGGGCGGGCAGTACGTAGAGGAAGTGACTCATGACGAACTCCTGTCAGAGGTGTGAGGGGCTGAGGTGACCGGGGGCTTGGCGAGGGCGCGGCGCAGGCGGCGTTCGGAGAGCCGGCCGTAGGAGAAGGGGAAACCGTCCAGGAGGACACCGGGCGCGAAGAGCACTCCGGCCAGTAGGGCGAGCCGTTGTCCTTCCTCGCTGCCCAGGTCGATCTCGGTGACGGTCAGGGGATGGTCGGCACCGACTTTGGCGAGAACGTTCTTGGCCTGGTCGCACAGAGTGCAGTTGGCCTGGGTGAGGAGGGTGACCTCGCGGGCGGCGGTGGGTGCGGAGCTCATGCCGTGCGCCCCGCCTTCAGGTCGGCGAGCAGCTTGTCGACCTTGACGTACATCGTGTACTTGGGGGCACCGCCGTAGTCCGCTCGCCACTGGATCTTCCCGTCTGGGCCGACCAGGACGAAGCTGTGGCCGTCACGTTCGGTGCCCATCATCCCGTACTGGTTGGCCTCGTATGTCTTGGAGACCTTCAGGTCCGGGTCGGAGAGCACCGGGGTGGTCAGCTTCTCGTCCGTGACCTTGCGGGCGATCAGGTTCGCCGGGTCGGTGGTGAGGGACACGAACTGGTCGATGCCGGCGGCCTTGACCTGGGCCGCGTTCTGCTCCAGGTCGCGGATCTGGTCCCAGCAGGGCTGGCAGGTCAGGCCCTCCTGGAAGTACAGCAGGACGGTCTTGCCCTTGTACTGGGCGAGGCTGGTCGTGCCGCCGGTGCTGGAGGCGAGCGAGAAGCCGGGGGCCGTCTGGCCGATGCCGGGGCTGCCGATCTCGTAGCCGCCTGCGGTCGAGGAGGTCTCGGAGCGGTTGAACACCGCGTACAGGCCGCCGATCACGGCGATCAGGACCACTGCGACGATCGCGAGGTTGCGCCCACGGCGGCGCTGCTGATCCCGCTGCTGTTGGCGTTCGTGCTCGAGCCTGATGCGGGCGCGGTGGTCGGCCTTGGTCTCGTGCTTGGTGTCAGCGGCCATGGGTGAGGGTCTCCAGGGGCATGGTGGGGTCGGCGGGCACGGTTTCTGCCGCACAGCAGGTCGTGGTCGGGGCGTTGGCGGCCGCCTCCCGTCAGGGCTCGCCGGGCTCCTGGGCGGGCACTCGGGACCGCAGGGCGTGCCAGATCAGCAGGGCGAGCGCAGCCGCGGCGATGAGGCCGACTGCCCATCCGGGCAGCCAGGCCAGCCATCCTGTCGCCACCGAGGCGGCATGCTGCAGGTCGGCGGCGAGGGTGACCCGCCAGCCGGAGGTCGGCATCGACTGGCCGTTGATCGCCAGGATCACGGTGAGGATGCCCATGACGACCAGCAGCGCCCCGGCCAGCAAGTCGCCGAGGGCCAGGCTCCGCTGCCAGCGGCCGATGTGCAGCCGCACCTGGCGGCCCTGCAGCACTCGGGCCGGTCCTTTGCGGCCGCGCTCCCAGGCCAGGGCGATGACGACCAGGGGAGCAACCATGCCCAGCACGTAGACCAGCCCGACACTGAGCGCGGCGGGGAAGGAGGCAGTCGCCCCCGACAGCACGGCGACCCCGGCCAGCACCGGCGCGCAGCAGGCGCTGGCGATGCCGGAGAAGGCGCCCAGCGCGTACGCGGCGCCGAAGCCGTGCCCGCCGGGCGCGCGGCCGGACGGCATCGGCAGGTTGGGCTTCCAGCCGTAGAGCACCGCCAGGCCGCCGATCAGGATGAGCAGCCCGCCGGCCAGATAGACCCACAGGTGGTAGTGCTGCAGGGCGGCCGAGGCCGCGGCGGCACCCAGTCCGATCGGCACGATGACCGTAGCCACCCCGGCACCGAAGGCCAGTGTGGCCGCGACCACCCGGCCGCGGGAATGGAACCCGGTGGCGAAGTACGCGGGCAGCATCACCGAGATGCAGCACGGCGCCAGCAGGGCCACCACGCCGCCGAAGAACGACGCCAGCAGCGTCGTACCGAAGAGAAGCTCGCTCATCCACACGCCTTTCTTGGGCAGCGAGCGCCACCCAGAACGATCACCTAGGCGACTTAGGACCTAAGGTACATAGGAGATAGGGTGCGTGTCGACCCGCCGGCCGGACGGCCGGTTCGTCCGGATGCACGCAACGCAAGTGGAAAACGGAAGAAAAAGTGGAAGAGGTGCTGTCTTGTCCTTCGACATCAGCCAGGCGATCGGCTCCGGCTCACTGCTGTTGGCCGCCCCGATCGCCCTGGCCGCCGGGGCGATCACCGTCGCCTCGCCGTGTTGTCTGCCGCTGGTGCCGGGCTACCTCTCCTACACCACCGGTATGACCGCGGCGGACGCTCAGGAGGGTCAGGCGGACGGCCGGGTCCGGCGTCGGGCCCTGGCCGGCACCGCCCTGTTCGTTCTCGGTTTCGCCGCCGTGTTCACCGCCTACGGCGTGCTCTTCGGCTCGATCAGCACCGTGCTGCTCGCCCAC
Organism: Streptomyces chiangmaiensis; assembly: GCF_036281785.1. Lineage (NCBI taxonomy): Bacteria > Bacillati > Actinomycetota > Actinomycetes > Kitasatosporales > Streptomycetaceae > Streptomyces > Streptomyces chiangmaiensis. The sequence goes on from NZ_JAYWVC010000152.1 coordinate 3,543, forward strand.
CAGGAGACCGTGATCCGCGTTCTCGGCGCGCTGACCATCCTGTTGGGGCTGATGTTCTTGGGGGTGCTTGAGCGGGTGCCGCTGCTCTCGCGCACGTTCAAGCCGCGCTTCACGCCGCGCGCGGGACTCGCCGGGGCTCCATTGCTCGGGGTGATGTTCGGCATCGGGTGGACGCCGTGCATTGGCCCCACCCTCGCCGCCGTCCTCTCGCTCTCCTTGACCACCGGGTCCGCCGCCCGCGGCGCGCTCCTCGCCTTCCTCTACGCCCTCGGTGTCGGTATCCCGTTCCTGCTGTTCACCTTTGCCCTCGGTAAGTCGATGCGGGTGATCGCCTTCGCCCGTCGGCACACCCGTACGGTGCTCCGGCTCGGCGGGGTCCTGCTGGTCGCTGTGGGCGTCGCGCAGGTCACCGGCGGATGGAGCCTGCTGATCCAGCAACTGCAGGGCTGGATCAGTGGTTACGAACTACCGCTGTGACAGGGGCGGTTCGCGTCGGCGCTCATTTCAGGGCGCTGCCCGCCTGCCACTTGGCCCAGTCGACGTTCCAGTCTCCGTAGCCGTTGTTGACCGCCACGGTGTCCTTGGAGTTGACGACGGTGATGGGGTCGCCGACGTGTACCTGCTCGAAGAACCACTCGGCGTTGGCCGTGCTCATGCCGATGCAGCCGTGGCTGCCGTTGATCCTGCCGAACTTGCCCTCGTTCCAAGGGACGGCGTGTACGTAGGTCCCCGATGGGGTGAGCTGGACGTCCCACTTCACCGATCCGAGGTTGTACGCCTCGGGGCCGAAGATCCCGACGGTCCGCGAGTTCATCCTGATCGTAGGGACCTTGCTGAGCACCACCATGGTGCCGTTCCAGGTCTCGAAGCCCTCCTTGCCGGTCGATACCAGGAGGGTCCGCAGTGTCCTGCCGTTCTTGGTGACGGTCATGGTCTTCCGGTTCACGTCGACCGTGCTGACGACCGCGTCGCCCATCCGGAAGTGGACGACCCGCTGCTGAGTGCCATAGATGCCGCCCCCCGCGTCCACGCCGGACAGCGACATCCGGAGGGTGACATCGGTGCCGGGCTTCCAGAACTTTAGGGGGCGGTAGTCGATACGGTCCTTGCCGTCGCGGTCCTTCATTCAGCTCCACGCGCCCTCGACGGCGGGGCCCGCGGTCACGGTGAGGCCGCGCTCGACGGCGGCCTTGTCGCGTATGGGCCTATTGAAGGTGATGGACACCGGCATGCCCACGCCGACCGTCGTGCCCTTGTCGGGGAAGTACTCGCCGGCGAAGGTGTCCCGCGCCTGCGCGGTGGTGATGGTGCGCCGCTCGGACATCGGCTTCCCGTCCGCGTCCTCGCCCTGTGCCATCACCGTGTACCGCGTGCCGGGGGCCAGACGGGCGGAGGAGGTCCAGGTGCGGCCGTCCTTCGACAGCGATCCGGCGAACGCATCGGTGCCGGGGGCGGTCACCTCTACCTCGGTCAACTTGCCGCCGTTGGCGTGGACGATCACTTGGCTGCCCGGCTTCGCCTGCCCGCCGCCCGCGTCCGGCTTCACGGTCACCTCGACGGGGGCGCTCCTCGACGGCGCCTTGCCCTTCGCATCCCCGCCTGCTCCCGTGCCTCCGGAGCCGCTGCACGCCGCGAGGGCAACGGCGGCGACCGCGGCCAGGTGGCTGTTGGATCCTTCCCGTCATGCTCAGAGGTGGGCCGTTCGTCCCCCGCCGAGGACCTTCGACCCGTACCGACCTGCGGGCTCCTTCGACACGCTGAGTGGTGACAGGGACTCCTTCCACCACCGCATCATCGCAGGAGAAACGTCATGGCCGTCCACCACGCGCGCTGGCTCCCGCATCGGGACCACGCCGTTCCTCCGGCCGACCAGCCGCCCCGCGATCTCGCCGGGCAGGGCCGGCTCACTCCCGCCGCAGCCAGGGTGGTAGCAGGGGCCCGGCTGGTCATGAGCTTCTTGTTCCTCTGGGCCTTCCTGGACAAGACCTTTGGCTTCGGCTATCTCACTCCACCGGCCAGAGCATGGATCAACGGCGGCTCACCCACGATGGGCTTCCTCAAGGGCGTCAACGTCGGTCCCCTGGAGTCGACCTTCCGCAGCTGGGCCGGCGCAGCCTGGGCCGACTGGCTGTTCATGCTGGGGCTCCTGGGCATCGGACTCGCCCTGTTGAGCGGTATCGCGCTCAGGATCACCGCGGTCTGCGGCACGATCATGCTTGCCTTGATGTGGGCTGCGGAATGGCCGCCCGCAAAGCACCTCTCCGACGGGTCTCCGAGCATGTCCACCAATCCTGTGGTGGACTACCACGTCGTGGAGGCGGTGCTCCTGATCGTGCTCGCCGCGGTGGGCGCCGGAAACACCTGGGGGCTGGGTCGTGTCTGGGCGTCCCTGCCGCTGGTCCGCAACCATCCTTGGCTCCGCTGATACCGGGCAGCAGATCGGCACGCACCAGGGGAGTGTTGCAGCCGTCTGTGACTGGAGAACAATGCGGGGCAGGAGCTGCCGGGCGACCTCAAGGCCGCATACGACCGGCTCACGACGGCGGACCGCACGGTCGTCGACCTGGTTCTCGCCGAGGTGTTCGAAGATGTGCTGTACCGCCTCGGGTAACAAACTGGATGGCACCCTGGCTGCGGGCGACACGTACAAGGGGCGGCGCCGCGCCCTGAATACCGCCCTCGAACACGCGGTGGTCGTGGGGGAGCTCCCGGAGAACCCGCTGCTGTGCGTCCGCCGGAACATGTCGGCTCCAGCCACGTGGTGGACTGCCGCGTCCTCGTAAATGCGATACAGGGGAGGCAGTTACTCACTGCCGTTTCTTATGTCGGATCGTGGGATCGCTGCCGTGGGCGACGCCTGGTCGCCTTCTACGCGGTCCTCTACCAGGCAGGGCCCGCCCTGGAGCACGTCATCCTCCCGCAGCAGCCTCGGCCTCCCAACGCAACAGGTCGCCCGGCTGGCACTCGAGCACCTCGCAGAGCGCGGCGAGCGTTGTGAAGCGCACCGCCTTGGCGCGGCCGTTCTTGAGTACCGCCAGGTTGGCGGGCGTGATCCCTACGCGGTCCGCGAGTTCGCCCACGGACATCTTCCGCCTGGCCAGCATCACGTCGATGTCGACGGCGATCGGCATCAGATCACCTCGTCCAACTCGGCCTGCATCTGCGCCGCTTCGCCGTCGCGCGCGACGGCCTGGGCGAGCAGCATCCGCAGCACGAGCACGATGAGCGCGACCCCCAGGATGGCCACGCCGACCCCGCCCATGATGACGGTGACGCCCGGGTCTGCCCGCTGGCCCGGCGCATTGATGACCGTGACCGCGAACCACAAGAGGGCAGCCGCCACGATCGCGCCGATCACGACGTCCACGTACCGGAAAGCGGCGTGGGAGAACACGGTTCCGCGTCGCACCATCGTCACCAGCCGCCATACGCAGACCAGGGCAACCTGGGCCGACACCATGCCCAGGATCGTGATCACGCGCAGCGGGGTCAGCGGGAGCGACCCGTCCTCCGGGTCGCTCCCGCTGACCAACACCCACACCATCCCTGCCTGTACGAACACGGTGCCGGCGAGCACCACCACGAGCACGACGCGAAGCGCACGCACTGCCAGCTTTCCCATGACCCACCCTTCCATCGAATTGCGATGGGAATCTATCGAATCTCGATAGGTGAAGCAAGAGCTGGGACGGAGGGTGGGCGGCGGTTTCGCAGCATGGCGGGACGCCGCCACCCCTCCCATGGCATGAGGTTCACCCGAACCGTCTTGATCTTGTCGAAGTCGGCCTCGCTTGAGCGCAAATCGGACGACATCCGACTGCGCCGAAGCCCTGGTGATCCACCACGGGCCGCCGACCTATGCTAAAGTTTCGGAGTTGCAGTTGTGGTACCCATGAACCTATGTGCGCCTGACGGGAATGCTTCTCCTTCAGGCGCATTATTTGTTTTCCGGCATCTCCGGATGGGGCCTCTGCCTACAAAAGGAGAAGGTCATGGCACAGGGAACCGTGAAGTGGTTCAACGCCGAAAAGGGTTTCGGCTTCATTCAGCAGGACGGCGGCGGCCCCGACGTCTTCGCCCACTACTCGAACATCGCCACCCAGGGCTTCCGTGAGCTCCAGGAGGGCCAGCGGGTCTCCTTCGACGTCACGCAGGGCCAGAAGGGCCCGCAGGCGGAGAACATCCGCCCCGCCTGATCGCCGGACGCGTATCCGCTCACCGGGGTCCGCACCGTCACGGTGCGGACCCCGGTTTGTGCTGTTTCCAGGAAGGCAGAAAACTGCATGTCCCGCAGGCCCCAGAAGCCGAACCGGCGCGCCTCGTCACCCCCACCGTCCCCGTCGTCGCCAAGGGAATTCCGGCTGCCGGAAAGCACGACACCCGCACTTCCCGCCGTCGAGGACTTCGCCGGCCTGGATATGCCCGCGGGGCTGCTGAAGACCCTCACCGAGCAAGGCGTGAGGACCCCCTTCCCCATCCAAGCTGCCACCCTGCCCAACTCGCTCGCCGGCCGTGACCTGCTGGGACGGGGACGTACCGGCTCCGGCAAGACCCTCGCGTTCGGGCTGGCGCTCCTGGCCCGCACGGCCGGACTGCGTGCGGCGCCCAAGGCACCCCTCGCCCTCGTGCTGGTGCCCACCCGTGAACTCGCCCAGCAGGTGGCGGACGCACTGACCCCCTACGCGACGGCGGTGAACCTTCGTCTTGCCACCGTGGTCGGCGGGCTGTCCATCACCAAGCAGGCCGCCGCGCTCCGACGCGGCGCCGAGGTGCTCGTGGCGACCCCTGGCAGGCTCAACGACCTGGTGGCACAGGGTGACTGCGCGCTCGACAACGTACGCATCACAGTGCTGGACGAAGCCGACCAGATGACCGACATGGGCTTCCTGCCGCAGATCACCAAGCTGATCCAGCAAGTGCGGCCCGACGGACAGCGCATGCTCTTCTCGGCCACCCTTGATCACAACATTGACCGCCTGGTGCAGCGGTTCCTCACCGACCCCGTGGTGCACTCCGTGGACCCGTCCGCAGGGGCGGTGACCACCATGGAGCACCACGTGCTCCACGTCCTGGACGAGACCGACAAGAAGGCTGTCACCACACGCATCGCGGCCCGTGACGGCCGGGTCATCCTCTTCCTCGACACCAAGAGGTCCGCCGACCGGCTCGCCAAGCGGCTCCTGGCCGTCGGTGTCCGCGCGGCGGCACTGCACGGAGGCCGCTCCCAGCCGCAGCGCAACCGCACCTTGGAACAGTTCAAGAACGGCCAGGTCACAGCGCTGGTGGCGACGAACGTCGCGGCCCGGGGCATACACATCGACGACCTCGACCTCGTCGTGAACGTCGATCCCCCCACCGACCACAAGGATTACCTCCACCGGGGCGGCCGCACGGCCCGCGCCGGCGGCTCCGGCAGCGTGGTCACGCTGGTCCTGCCCGACCAGAAGCGGGACGTCACCCGGCTCATGTCGCACGCGGGCATCCGCCCCCGGACAGCCCGCATCACGTCGAGCGACACGGAACTGGCCACCATCACCGGCGCCCGCGAGCCCTCCGGCGTGCCCGTCACCATCGAGGTCCCCCAGCCGGTGACGTCGACGGCGTCCCGCCCGGATCGGAAGACCGACACCAAGGCCGGCAGGCCGTCCGGCCGCCGACGCCGAAACGGCGATGGGGCCAAAGCGGCGACCGGTGCTGCCACCAGGACGGGCGGCCGGGGTTCCGACCGCCGGGCCGCGGCCGGGGCGGCAGCGGCTGGCGGCACCTCCGCAACCGGCGGGCGCAGTTCTGCCCGCGGGGCGGCAGCAGGCAAGGCCGCGGGCGGTGGCGTCGGCGCGGGCGGCCGCAGTTCCGACCGCCAGTCCGCGGCCCGAGCAGCCACCGGCACTGCCTCCGGCAAGACTGTCCGCGGATCCGGCCGACGGGCGGCGGCCGGCCGAGCCACGGGGGGCGCAGCCAGAACCAGCGGCCGCAACTCCGACCGCTGAGGAGGCCGCCGCACCTCTGCCGCATCAGGCATCGTTGGCCCGGGTGACGACTTGGATCGTCATCCGAGTGTGTCGGAGGTGTGTCGCGAACACCGAGGGACAACGAGAGAGAGCGGGATCCAGTGAGACTGGATCCCGCTCTCTCATGTCGGCACTCGCCCTGGTCAGAGTCTGTTTCTTGCTGGCTGACCGGCGAGTGTCCCCGGCAGGATTCGAACCTGGGCACACGGCTCCGGAGAGCACGCTCGTGACAGGCTTGATGATGACTTTGACCTGCGGGGGAGGCGTACGGGCCGTTTGATCTTGTCTGGCTCACACGCCCCTCACAGGAGCACGCCGACATTCAACAAGGTCGTCAAACTCCGCCTGCGGCTCGGGGCCGTAGGGAGTAGCGCATCAGCCCCGCCGCACACACCACACCGGGGACACCGGCAGCGGGTACCGTCCACCACGGGATGCCGATCCACACGGCCGGGAGCCCCACCCCGAAGCAAGCGGCGATGCTGGTGATGAGCAGCCGTTTGCCGTACGGATTCCATGTGAACGGCTCGTAGTTGCGAGGTCTGACAAGGCGTACCGCGCCGAACGCGAACGCCTGAGCCGCGACGAGCGCGGCGAGCATGCCGAGGGCGGCGTTCATCTGAAGCTCGTCACGGGGCGCCTCGGAGCTGTTCTGCCGGACCCCGTCCTTGCTGAGCAGCACGATGTCGCGGCGCCAGACGGTGGCGGTGACCCGGTCGCCCGGCTCCAGTCGCTGGAGGAGCGGTCCCGGGTCACCGAAGTCCACGACTCCCCGCCAGGAGTCCTCATCCTTCAGGGTCGCCTCGTAGGTTGAAGGCCTCCCGTTCTTGATGACCGTCTTCACGACGGTGAAATGCCAGGTGCTCAGGCAGTCGCTCGCTACCTGCGCCGTCGCATGAGCGGAACATGGCTCGGCTGCCTGGTAGTCCCGGTAGCGCTGCCTGTCGGAGGGCAACCACGCAGCGAACGCGACGTAGCAGAGCACTGCAGGTATCAGAGACAGCAGGATCAGCAGCACGCCCATGAATCGCGCCCGACCCGGCGACCGCCGGTCGGCACCGTCCTTGCTCGGCAGTCTGTCCGTACTGTGAGCCCTCGCCCGCGCGGTTGTCATCGCCTACCCCCTCCGTCCCAGCTTCCAACAGCCGCAGACAGGAATACACCCAGGGCGCACGGAAGACTGTGAGAGGGGGGCTTCCGCATCCCGGCAAACCCAGCACGATGGGCGGGGATCGTGGGAGGAGGCGGGGGGCACCTCCGACTGCTGAAGCCCCGACGGTGACGACGACGTAAGGGGATGCAACACCGGTACGCGGCCGTTGCTGTACTGCACTGCTGTGCAGCAACGCAGTGACCACCGCAGTAAGGAGTTTGGTCCTGCGGCGTACCTGGAGCCTCGGGGCTCTTGCTGTCCCTGCGCACTCGGCCGCTCAAGGCTACCTGCGTGCGCCGTCGTTGATGTCAGCTGGTGATGTCAGGTTGGACGGCGAGATGGAGCGCGTTGAAGCAGAGCTGTTCACTCATGGCGGTAGCGACGCTGTGGTGCGCCTGCCCGGTAAGCCGTTCCCGGGGTGCTGAGCGCGGACACCACGCGTCGTGCCGTCAGGAAGGTGGCCGTGCTGCCGGGGTCCGGACTCGCCGTGCCGCGCCGGAAGGTCGCCATGTCTGTTTGCTCCTTGGAACTTACGGCCCGAGACGAGCCTGTGGGTGAACGGTGCTGTGCGCCCGGTCATCCCTGTCCGATGCGCGTCGGCGCGGGAAAGTTTGCGCGTATCTCAGCGTGCTGTGGGGGGCGCTCCCCCAGTGCCGTGTCAGCTGGTGACCCGCACCCAGTCGAGGACGCGGTCGGTCGCGTCGCTGCTGCCGTCCTGGCGCAGCTGTAGGTACACCCGGGGCCGGTCCTGGCCACCGGCCGGACTGAGGGCAGCCTCCGTGGCGGGTCCCTTGCCGCCCGCGCAGTCGTTCCAGATGCGTATCCGCCCTTGCCGGGCTGTGCCCCGGTAGTCGTGGCCGATGGCGTCCCGTCAAGTGCCGTCAAGTGATGTAAGCGATCAAGGTGGCAAGTGCGTCGGCTCCGGGCCCCCAGGAAACAGGCGCGAGGCCGGCGCAGCCGGTCTCAAGGCCACCTTCACAGGGCCTCTGGGGCCACCGGCTGAACCCCGGACCCCGGGTCCATCGCGCCCCTGCTCTGCTGGATGATCTCCTGGACGTGACGCTCGATCTCCTCCGGATTCAGGCCGAGTGCCTTGCCTGTGTGCACCGCCCAGACTTCGGCGCGAAGATTGGTCTCGAAATCCAGATCGGCCCGCACGTTCTCCCGTGCGGCCTGCCGATTCTGGCTCACCATCACGAACGTGGACAGGAAGATGGCCTCCAGGCTCACGATCATGGTGAGCAGCCCGAACGGGTAAGGGTCGAAGACCGCTCCCCGGCCGAACAGCCCGAGGTTGAGAGCGATCCACACCGCAAACCAGACGGCATGGGCGTAGACGAACCCCATCGTGCCCGCGAGGGCGGTGATCGCGTCTGCGAACCGTTCCTGCGACGTGCGCATCCTGGCGAACACCAGCTGCTCGTGGCGCATGCGGGGGTCGAGGCGATGAGTAGCGCCGGGTGCGGAGCTCGATCGGAAGGCGCGGTCTCCGGAGTGTGCGGTCATTGTGTCAGCCGTTGTTAGCCTTCCCGTGTCGAACCCGCTGCTTCGCAAGGAAGACAGGGCACGGCCCGTATCTGTGACACTCCTTGCGCCTTCTGCCTCGTGCGGGACCGAAGGACGCCAGACTTCAGATCGACCACACGTCCTGGCGGGAGCTCCGGCACAGCTTCGTGTCGCTGCCCTCCGACCGTGGCATCCCGCTGGAGACGACGCCCTGCTGGTCGGTCACAGTGGTCAGCCGACTACGGAAGCGGTCTACCGCGAGCAGCTCCGGCCCGTGATCACAAAGGCAGTCGAGCCGGGCTCGTACCAGCAACTACGTGCTGTTGCGACGACCACGAGAGCCAAAGCCACGGGCGGGGGCTCTGAGCATGTACGCCGTCACCCACGGGGGTGGATTCGACAGCTAGCAGGCCCAGCAGCGGATGCGTCGCGGCGGACAGGGGCCAGGGACGCCGGAAGCTGTGGCTGTCCTGTGGCTGTTGCGGCGACGATAAGCGGAGAGGTCTGCATGCCCACGTTCATTTCTGGTCTGCGCACGAGAGCAGGTGCGGGCCGAGCGGCGGTGGCGGCCGTCGCGGGCCTGGCCCTCGCCCTGGCCCTGCCCGGGGTGGCACTGGCGGCCCCGGGCGACCTGGATCCCACGTTCAGCGGCGACGGCAAGGTCGTCACCGATGTCGCCAATGTCGAGGACAGCCAGGACGTGGCCCTACAGCCCGACGGCAAGATCGTCACCATCGGCAGCGGTTTCGACTTCGACGGACCCAACGACTTCGTGCTGGTCCGCTACAACGCCGATGGCAGCCTGGACACCGGGTTCGGTGGCGGCGACGGCATCGTGCTCGCCGACCTGGACGCCGGCAGCAACGACGAGGGCCAGGCTGTGGCAGTGCAGCCGGACGGCAAAATCATTGCGGTCGGCCGCAGCGACGCGCTCGACGGCACCCGGGCCCGACTGGCGGTTGCCCGCTTCAACATCGACGGCAGCCCGGATGTCTTGTTCGGCGACGGTGGCAAGGTGATCAGCGATTTCGGAACTGGCACCTCCGGATACGCCGAGGCCGTGGCGCTGCAATCCGATGGCAGGATCGTCGCCGCCGGACACGCCGGCGGCGACTTCCTCGTGGCTCGCTACCTGACCAGCGGCATGCCTGACACCGGATTCGGCGACGGTGGCAGCGTACGCACGGCCTTCGCGCAGGGCGGCGCCTTTGTCCGCGACGTGGCCCTGCAGTCCGACGGCAGGATCGTCGCCGCCGGCCAGGCCGGGTACACCTCCCCCGACTTCGTCTCCGACTTCGCCCTGGCGCGGTACAACTCCAACGGCAGCCTGGACACCAGCTTCGACGGCGACGGCAGGGTGACCACCGCCTTCGACGGCGAGGACGCGGCACGCGGAGTGGCGGTGCAGCCCGACGGAAAGATCGTTGCTGCCGGGTATGCCGCTTTCGACTTCGCGCTGGCGCGCTACAACACCGACGGCAGCCTGGACGGCGGGTTCGGTGGCGGCGACGGCAAGGTGACCAGCGATTCGGGCCAGTTCGAGAGGGCCTACGACATGGCCCTGCAGCCGGACGGCAGGATCGTCGCCGTCGGGGGCGTCGCCGGCGATTTCGGGCTGGCGCGCTACAACTCCGACGGCAGTCCTGATGTCACCTTCGGCGTCGGCGGCAGGGTCACCACCGACATCGAGACGTTCTTCGACGAGGCCCACGGTGTGGTCCTGCAGCCCGACGGAAAGATCGTCGTCGCCGGGAACGGCAGCGACAACCACGCCGTTGCCCGCTATCAGGACGGCACCGGCACCCCGCCCCCGGCCGACGTCGTGGCGGTCACCAAGACCGGCCCCGCCACCGTGAGCATCGGCGACCAGGCCTCCTACACCCTGAGAGTGCGCAACCCCAGCGCCTCCACGGCGGCCACCGGAGTCACCCTGTCCGACACCCTCACCGGAGCCGGAGGCACTCTGCTGTCGGCCACGCCGAGCCAGGGCACCTGCACGACCACGGCCACCGGCGCGAACTGCACCCTGGGCACCCTCGTCCCCGGTGCCTTTGCGACCGTGACCGTCGTGGCGGAGCCCCGGGCCACCGGAACCCTCTCCGACACCGCCACGATCGGCGCCACGCAACCCGACCCCGTACCCGCCAACAACACCGCCACGGCGACCACCACCGTGAACAACGCCCGCGGCTGCACGATCGTGGGCACCAGCGGCGCCGACACCCTGGCCGGCGGTTTCAGCAACGACGTCATCTGCGGCCTCGGCGGCAACGACACCATCCGGCCGGGCTTCGGCAACGACACCGTGTACGGCGGCTCGGGCAACGACGACATCGACGGCAGCTACGGGAACGACACCCTCAACGGCGGTCCCGGCAGCGACGTCCTGACCGGCTCGTACGGCAACGACAACCTCAACACCGTCGACGGCTCCTCGGGCAACGACACGGTCAACGGCGGCGCCGGCTTCGACACCTGCACCACCGACGCGGGCGACACGCGCATCAGCTGCCCGTAGAGCCGCCCGCAGCCGCGCTCCGGTCACGGCGAGAGCGCCCCCGTTCCCGGGGCGCTCTCGCACGGGGCTTCCACCTACTTGAGCCGCTCCATCCGGAGCGTCCGACGGCGCTCCTCCAACCGGTGCCGCTCGTTTTGCGCGTACGGCCCCGGCAAGCCGCCCAGGGGCTCGCCCCGGAACAGCTCGCTGGCCGCGGGGAGTTGATCCGCCGCAGTGGCCAGGTGGCCCGATGCGACGGCGCGCATCGCTGCGTTGCCCCGCTCGCCCAGATCCGCCGTGTCGAGCCGGACCCCGTCGACGACGGAGCGGTACCAGTCCTTGCCGCTGCGGATCACCGACTCCGCGGGTGGGATTCTCTCCGGATCCAATGCCCTGCGCGGTGAGTTGACATGAGTTGGGCAGCACCTTGGGTCCGCCCGCGCGCGGCTTCGGCCACCACACCGCGTCGAGCAGCCGCTCATGACGTACCACGGCCCCTTGGCGCAGCAGCAGCGCGGCCAGTACGGCCTGCCGCTTGACCGGCCCCAGCTCCAGAGGCGTCCCGTCCTGCCAGGCCTGTAACGGGCCGAGCACCTCCGTCCGAAGCCGCTCAGGAGATCAGCCGTCCATCGCGAAGCCTCCGCCCCCGTACATCATCGGAATTTCATCAGCATTGCAGCACCCCCGGTCATGGTGATGGACACGACATTGCACAACCCGTACAACCAGAGGGGGCCCAAGTGACCGACGAGGAGTTGGTGGCCACCGCGTTGGCCACAGGTGTGGCGGCCGGACTCACCGACACTCCACGTGGAGTCGTCCACGACCTTTACGTCGCGCTGAGAGAGGTGGTCCGCCGAGGGCTGGCCGGTGGCAGCGATGGAGTACGGGGTGGCTATCGCGTACGGGTCCTGGAGGCGTACGAGACGGACCCCGACGTATGGCGGACCCGATTGCTCCAGGTCCTGGCCTCCGGAATGGAGATGGACGAGGAGATCCTCGGGGCGGCCCGCGCAGTGCTTCGCGCGGACCGACGGACAGGGCGCATCACCGTGGACGTGGTCGGTTCATGACACAGTGGCCGACGCGCCGTTCGACCTCGCCGGTGACCGGCTCTTCCGGGCCGGTCTGGTGCAGCTCGCGGACGACGACCATCTGCTCGGTCTCTTCCTGCACCACATCGTGTGCGACGGCCCGTCCAAGCACGTGCTCTTCGAGGAGCTCGGCGCGTACTACGCGGGTGAGGAGGAACTCCCCGCGCTGAGCCTGCAGTTCACCGACTGTGCGGAGCGGCAGCGCGAGACGGGGGCCCGACCCGGCGGCCCCCGCCTGGTGGCAGGAGCACCTCGACGGCGCCCCGACCCGGCCGGCCCTGCCCGCCGACCGCCCCGCACCCGCCGGCGAAGCGGCCGCTGCGCCGCCCACACCGTCCGGCTGCCCGGAGGGCTGGTCGAGGCGGGCGCGGCACTCGTGCGAAGCCAGCGGACGACCCCGTTCACGGTGATGACGGTCGCCTACGCCGCACTGCTCGGCCACCTCACCGGCGCCGCACGCTGAAGCCGAGGCTGCACCCGGCACCGACCTCGAGCGGCTGCTGTCCGGGATTTGGCAGGAGGTGCTGAACCTCGACCGGGTCGGCGTCCACGACAACTTCTACGACCTCGGCGGCACGGCCTACGGCCTCGCCACTGTCCACGCCGGCTGCGCGAGCACACCGGCGGACAGCTGTCGCTGGTCGCGCTGTACGAATACCCACGATGGTGGCGCCGGCCCGCCACCTTGCCGACACGGCCGACGGCGCCGGCCCGGCCCCGGACGGCCCCACGACCGCCCAGCAGAACACCAGGCTGCGCGCCGGACGGACCCGGCTGCGTCAGCGCCGGCTCCGGCAGCAGTGACCCAGCTGCCCGTCACGACGCCGCCGGCGGACCCGTTTCCCGCCGAACCGACCGATGTTCCCAGCACCCGTACGGCCGCACACGCCGGCCGCCGGTCCGCGTCACACGCGTTTCCGAGTCGCACTGAGAGAGGTTTCCCCCACATGTCCACCGAGTCCGCGGTACGGCGTTACGTCGTGGTGCGCAAAGACGAGGAGCAGTACTCGATCCGGCCGGCCGGGCCCTGCCGCCTGGCTGTTACGACCAGGGTCTCTCGGGCCTCAAGGAGGAGTGTCTCGAGCACATCCGCGGGGTGTGGGCCGATCTGCGTCCCCCGTCCCTGCGCGAGATCACGGGGCACTGACATGCGACGGAATCTGTGGCGGGTCCCCGACTACCGCAACCTCTGGCTGTCGCACTCGGTGAGTCTGATCGGCACCCAGGTGAGCGTGCTGGCCTTCCCGTTGATGGCGCTGCTGTTGCTGGACGCCTCGGCCACCGAGGGCAGCATGCTCTCCGCGGTGGAGTTCCTGCCCTCCCTGCTGCTCGGCCTGCCGGCCGGCGCCTGGGTGGAACGGCTGCCGAGGCGCCCCGTGCTGATCGCGTCCGACGTCGTACGGGCCGTGGCGATGGCGAGCGTCCCGCTGGCCTACGCCCTGGACGCGCTGAATCTTCCGCTGCTGTTCGTGGTCGCCTTCTTGATCGGCCTCGGCACGATCTTCTTCGACGTGGCGCAGCTGTCGTACCTGCCCTCGCTCATCGATGAGGACGAACTCACCGACGGCAACGCCAAGCTGGAGGGTGCAGGCTCGGTCGCGCAGCTCGGCGGGCCGACCGCGGGCGGGTTCCTCGTCCAGCTGTTCACCGCGCCCGTCGCCGTCGCCGTCGACGTGGTCAGCTACGTCCTGTCCGCCATTTTCCTGCTGCGGGCGCGCGGTCGGGACGTGCCGCCGGAGCCGATCGAGCAGATGAGTCTGCGCAAGGAGATCGCCGAAGGTGTCCGGTTCGTCTTCGGGCACCCGTTGGTACGCCCGCTGGCGCTGTGCGCCCTCGCCGCCGACCTGGCCTTCGCCGCGGTGCTGGCCCTGCAGGTCCCGTACGCGGCGGACACCCTCCACCTCGGCTCCGGAGTGATCGGCGTCGCCCTCGCAGTCGGCAGCGCCGGCGGGCTCGCGGGCGCGGCGATCAGCGGCCGGCTCGCCGAGCGGCTCGGCGAGGGCCGTACGGTCCTGGTCGGCATCGTGGTCTTCAGCGCCGGTGCCGCGCTGGTGCCGCTGGCCGGCGGGGCCGACGGGTTCGCAGCCGGACTGTTCGTGGTCTACCTGGGTGTGGTCGTCTTCAACATCCTTCAGGTGACGATCTGCCAGACTACCACACCGGAGCGGCTGCTGGGCCGCATGAACGCAACGCTCCGCTTCATCTCCTGGGGCTCGGTGCCGCTGGGCGCGGCCATGGGCGGAGTCCTGGTCGGACCGCTCGGTGTCCGAGGCGTCCTGTGGGCGGCGGCCGGGGTGTGCGCCATGTCGGTCCTGCCGCCGCTGTTCTCGCGCATCCGCACCTACGACGAGGGCCCGGAACCGGAGCCGGCCGCCGAGGCCGGTGCGCCGCCCCGGGAGACGGAGACGGAAGGGGCGGCATGACGGGGCACGTTCCGACACACGACACGGACAACGGGAGAGACATGGACGAGGCGGAGGACATCGGCGGCTTCGCCGCCGTGGTGGGGATGGCGGCCCGGGTGCCCGGCGCGGGTGACATCGACGGCTTGTGGGAGATTCTGGTCCGCGGGGACGAACCGGTCACCCGGTACCCGGCCGACCCGGGGACCGGCCGGACGCCCGCCCTGACCCGCCTGACCGCCCCGCCGACGCCGCTCGGGGTGGCGCAGGTCCGATCTGACGCCTCTCCTGCCCCGCCCGTCGGGCACGGGCGGAGCTCGCGCGTGTGCGCTCTTGCTGGAGTCCGTGCTTCCGCGGAAACTTCGGCGGTCGTCTGTCGTCTGGCTTTGGGGGGATTGCTGTGGCGTGTCCGAGTTGCTCGTCGCCGAACACTGAGAAGCTGTCGCACTACTGGGAGAGCCTGCCGGCGGAGTCGCCGTTGAAGGTCCGTTACGCGCCGCCTGCGGTGGTGCAGGCCCGCGTGCTGGCGGTCCTCGGCGTGGTCGGCGTCGGGATCTGGGTGCTATACACGGGCGTCGTGCTGTGGGGTCTGGTGATCGCGGTCGGCGGCCTCGTGTGGGGCGTGCTCATGCTGGCAGGGGTGGCGGCATCGCAGGCCCGGCGCGACCAGTGGGGGGCCTCGCAGCTGTGCCTGTCGTGTACGAAGCGCTGGCAGCCGTAGCCGCGCACGCTTCCAGGCCCCACCCCCTGGAGCATCACGCCGAACGAGTGTAAGTTCCGCGCATGCAGCGCGAGCGCATCCATATGAAGGCCGGGTGGGTCTGCCTGCTCGTAGTCGGTACCGGCATCCTGGCCTTCGGTGTCATCACCGCGGCGATACCGACATCCGAAAACGAGGGGCTCATGCGGGCCAACGGCCTGGCGGCGACCGGCATGGGCCTGTTCGGTGTGTTGATCACCCTGTTCCCGTTCCGCCACGGGGAACGCTGGGCATGGTTCGCGCAGTGGTTTTATCCAGCCTTCTGGACCGTGCATTTGGTGGGTCAGTTGCCGCCGGGCAAGGATCACATCCACCAAGTGGTGTTCCTTATGCTGTCACTCGTCGGCTTGCTACTGCCGGTCCGCGAGTTCTTCCCACGCGTCGGGCGACAAGTTTGAAGGGCTCTGCGGTCGGATCCACCGATGGGCGGAGGGCCCGGGGACGACGCGTCTCCGGACGGAGATCCGGGCAAGGGACCTTACGAAACGCCCGCGTCGCAGAAACTGTAGCGGTCAGAGGCATCGCCTCGTGTACGGCTTCGGCTGCCGGGTCGTACTTCAGGCCGGCTCTGTTCACGAGATCCGACTGCAGATGTTCATCAGTTTCGACAGCACTCGGTCCTGTCACTGTTCGATTTCAGGTGCGGTGAGGACTAGTGTGATGCGCCGG
>NZ_JAYWVC010000153.1:0-19561 GCF_036281785.1 Streptomyces chiangmaiensis
CCGACCCGTTGTCCGAACGCGTACACGACTCGGTTCAGGGCGATCTCGGGAAGCAGTGCGAAGAGCGGCATCTAACGAGGGATTCCCTGGCAGCACACATGGATATGTGTACACTGTCAACGCACTCTCTTGATTGATAGGGCCATAGGACCCGTGTACGGTGACGCGCATGGCAGACCATCCCGCCCCGCCAGTCGGTGGACCGCTTGTCACCGGCTCCGAGATCGCCCGGCTCGCTGGCGTCACACGTGCCGCAGTCTCCAACTGGAGACGGCGGTACGAGGACTTTCCCGCGCCCGCAGGCGGCGGTGCAAACAGTCCGCTGTTCGACCTGGGCGCGGTGCAGGCGTGGCTGGACAAGCAGCGCAAGGGCCAGGATGTCTCGGAGGAGGTGCAGCTGTGGCAGGCCCTGCGAGCGGCCTACGGCGACGAGATGATCGGTGGGCTCGCGGATGTCGCCCAGTTGTTCGCCGGTGTCGAGGGCGAGGCCCCGGAAGCTCTGCCAACGGATGCCGTTCGACTGGCGCGGAAGCTCGGCGTCAGTGGATCACCCGGTGACGTGATGAGCGCGCTTACTGAGCGCTTCACCGACTCAGTGCGCCGGGCCGGGTCCGACCAGGTCACATCTCCGCGCATCGTCCATGCGGTGCGGCACTTCGCCGGCGAGGTGCCCGCTGATGCGACCCTCTTCGATCCAGCGTGCGGTATCGGAACGCTCCTGTTGACTGTCGGACCCGAGCTCGGGCCGACGCGGTGTGGTCAGGAGGCCGACGCCCGCAGTGCTCGATTCGCGCAGTTGCGAGCCGATCTCACGGGAGGCACCGGCGTCGACATCCTCACCGGAGATTCCCTGCGCGACGACCACTGGCCGGACCTCAAGGCCGATCTCGTCGTCTGCGATCCGCCCGTCGGTGCCACCGACTGGGGGCGCGAGGATCTGCTCCTCGACCCCCGGTGGGAGCTCGGCACACCCTCGCGTGCCGAAGGCGAACTCGCCTGGCTGCAACACGCCTACGCGCACACCGCGCCGGGTGGGCGTGTCCTCATGGTCATGCCCGCCTCGGTCGCCTACCGCAAGGCCGGCCGCCGTATCCGGGCCGAGCTCGTGCGGCGCGGCATCCTCTCGGACATCATCGCCCTCCCACCGGGGAGCGCTGCGTCGCACGCGCTTCCCGTACACCTCTGGCATCTGCGTCGCCCGCAATCCCCGGATGATGCCGTCGCCAGGGTGCGCATGGTCGACCTGACGGCGAACGATCCGGACGGTCCGCTGGAGCCAGGGCCCGACCAGACGGCGGAAGTACCCCTGATCGAACTGCTCGATGACGCCGTGGATCTCACTCCCGGCCGTCACGTCGAGGAGTCCCATCGCGACTACGCGACCGAGTACCGGGCTCTTCGGCGGGAGTTGGCCGAGCAGGTGCGGCTGCTGGCCGACCTGCTGCCGACCTTGATGGAGGGCGTTGGCCCCAGCGTCTTGGAGGGGCCCTCCGTCAGTGTCGCCGACCTCGCGCGTGCCGGTCTGGTCGAGTACGGCGATCCAGAGCCGGTCTCGGTGAGCGATCAGCTTGACACCGATTATCTCCAGGGTTTTCTGCGCAGCGCAGCGAACACCCGGCGGTCCACGAGTACCAGCGGCACCTACCGGCTCGACGGCAAAGGCGCCCGCATCCCGCAGATGGACATCGCCGAACAGCGTCGGTACGGCGCAGCGTTCCGCGCACTGCAGGAGTTCGAGGAGCGTGCGCGGAAGGTGGCTGAACTCAGCAAGCAGGCGGCGGCGCTGGCAAGGGACGGCCTCGGCAACGGCGCGCTCGCGCCAGGAGACTGACGGGAAGTCACATCATTGGGGTTTACGTCACTTCCCCTGCGGAACGAAGGGACTGGCCGATCCGCTCCACGACACCGCCAGCGCCTCCCGCGCCCGTGTGCAGGCGACGAACAGCAGGCACCGCTCCCGTAGCAGGTCCGAGTCGTGCTGCAGCGCGTCCACGGAGGCCGGCGTCACTTCGCGGGTGAAGGGGAGCGCGCTCGCCGTCGCTCCGAGGACGGCGACGCAGCGGAACTCCAGCCCCTTCATGGCGTGCATGGTGGCCAGCCGTACGCCCTCCGCATCCGGCCCCGGATTGTCTCTGACCCGGACCACCGGCACCCGGGCCGCGGCCAGCTTGTCGTACGCCTTGTCGAGCAGCACGTTGAAGCGGGCGCACACGCTGATCTCCGACGGCCGGATGCCCTGCGCGATCCAGCCCTCGACGCGTTCGACGAGCGCCGCGATCTCCGCCTGCTCCGAGCCGTACCCGTCCACGTGCGGTCTGCGGCCGTGCAGGAGCGACCGGTAACCCGCCAGGGTGTCGCTGCCCTCGCCGCCCAGGTCGTCGACCGACACCGGGGTGAGGATACCCGTCGACCAGGCGAGGATCTCCTCCGTACTGCGGTAGTTGATGCGCAGGCGGTGCGTGCGCCCGGCAACCGAGATGCCGAGCGAACCGAGTGAGACCTTCGAGTCGTAGATCCGCTGGTGCGGGTCGCCGGTGATGAACAGGTCGTCGCTGCCGGGCGCCACCGCCCCGCGCAGGACGCGCCACTGGGCCGGGTGCAGGTCCTGTGCCTCGTCGACCACGACGTGGTCGTGCGTGGGTGAGGAAGCGGCCAGGAGCTCGGCCGCACGGGCGCACACCTTGAGGTGGGTGGTCGCCTTCTGGTCGCGCAGCGTGGACTCGAAAAGCTCGACGGCCGGCCACAGCTGCTCCCGCCTGGTCGGCGACAGTGCGCTGCCGCGACCGCGCCGGGAGGCCGCGCGGTAGTCGTCCAGGGTGCGCAGGTCCTGGGCGAGGACGACGTGACGGTACTCCTGGGCCAGGAACTGCTCCGTCCACGGCAGGCCGAGCTTCTTGACGGCCCGCTGCCACACCTGCCGTTCCTCCCGGTCGCCGATCGGGGAGGGCGCCCGGCCGTCGAGGCGGGTCACGATGCCGTGTGCGTAGGCGTTGACCGTGGTCACCTCGACGCGGGTGAGCAGCGACTCGTCGTCCAGGAGGACAGACAGGTTTTCCCGCAACGACGCGGCCAGGGCATTGGTGAACGTGGTGAGCAGGACGCGGGCGTCCGGGGAGCGGGTGAGCAGGTGCTTGACCCTGTGCAGTGCCACGACCGTCTTGCCGGTCCCTGGGCCGCCGGTGACCTGTACCGGGCCGCCGTACGACACCCGGTAGGCAACGCGGCGCTGCGAGGGGTGCAGGAACACCCGCCACGCCGCGAACGGCTTCTCCAGGATGTCGGCGAGTTCCTCCGGGCCTGTGACCAGGGTGATGCGGCTCGTGGTGTTGGCGATGACGACGGCCAGGCTCTCGTCGGGGTCGGGTCCCGCGTCGACGGGTCGCCGGACGGCGACCACGTCCCGGTACACCTCCTCGGGGCTGAACTCCTCGGCCAGGTACTGCAGTACCTCGCACTGGTCCTCCGGCAGCAGCGTCTCGAAGGCCCGAAGCTGCGCCTTGTCGACTATGGTCCGCACGGCCCTGAGTACCTGGTCGTCGATGCCGAGTTCGCGCAGCACCGTGTCCGAGTACTTCGCGAAGAGCAGCGAGTCGGCGGCCGCGGCGGCCTTCTCCAGGGCCGGGGTCAGCTGCTCGATCGCCGCGACGTTGCGGACCTCCAGCGCCCGCGTCGCGGAGTTCGTCGTGTACAGCCGCTTTGCGGCCCAGGTGTAGGCGTCGTCGTGGGGGACGACATTGACGAGTAGGAAGACGTCACTTCCGTCGTCCGGGGCGAGGACGACGCCCCGCCAGAAGTCGTTGATGCGGATGGTCCGCATGCGTGGGTCGCGTGCGTTCTCCACCGACTCCAGGTGCAGCCCCTTGTCCGCCTGCAGTTCGGGCACGGTGAGCTGCTGGAACTTCTGCATCGCCTTGCGCACGCCAGCTTTGACAGGCCGCTCCAGGACGTCGTAGCTCTCTCAGAAGCTGTTGGCGAACGCGAGCTGCGGCACGAGGCGAACTCCTCACCCAGAACGGATACTCCGCAGTCGATCATACGCGCGGGGTGCTCACCAGCCGGGCGGTCAGCTTCTCCACGTCCAGTAGCAGCCCGGAGGGTTCCTGGTCGAGGTCGAGGGCGTGCTGGTGGATGACGATGCCCGCGTGCCGCACCGTGTGGGCCGCGTGCGGCGCGTTGCCCTTGGCGTACACCAGGTGGCCTTCGCGCAGGCCCAGGGCTGTGCAGTAGGCGAGCATCTGGTAAAGGTCGGCGTCCGGAAAACCGTCCCGCTTCTCGGCTTTGTACTTGGCGTCCACCACAGCGCACGGGGCGCCGTGCGGCCCGTAGAGCACGAAATCGGGCTTCATACGGATCGCGGACGCCTCGTCGAGGTGATGCGGATCCTGGAGCCGCGCCGAGTGCCCGAAACCACGGCACGACTCCCGCAGCGCCACCGTCACGAAGTCCTCGAAGAGTTTGTTCATGTCGAACAGGAACCCGTCGACGCGCAGCCCGCCGGGAGCGTGCTCGACGGAGGCGTTCTCCAGAACGGTACGGGCGAGATGCAGGGCATGCTGGTAGCGCGAGTTGAGTCGGCTCGGCTGCCAGGCAGGCAGCGGTTGACCGCGCACGATCACGGTGACATCGGCGAGGCGGGCACGCTGGTGGAGCAGTCCGCGACGCACATCGTGGGGTACGCCGGGCAGCCGCAGGAGGCGCTCGACGGCGGTGCGCAGCAGGCGGTTCTCCGCGATGTCGGTAGTGAACTCGTCGTACTCCACCTCTACCGGCAGCGTCGCGCCGAACCGCCGCCGCATCTGCTCGGCTTCCCGTATGCGGCCCCGGACGACTAGGGACGTCTCCTCGTTTGCCCGATATCCCTGGAGGAGCCCCTGCCGCAGGGCGCGGTCGATCTGCCGCTCCACGGCATGGGCGAGCGCGGGCAGCAGATCGCGGTGCCCGGCGACATCGACTTCCCCGTCTCGCCAGCCGCCCTTCGGGGCGAGGGTGTACCCGAGGAGGAAGAACAGGCGGGCGATGGAAACCTTGGGGGCGACGCGTACGGTAATCGGCTCGTCATTTCCTGGCACCGCGACCGTCACGGCGCCGACCTTGCTCCCGGCCCGCAGAGACCAGTGCGCCGAGACGTACGGATCAGGAGCCGCGTCCACGATGTCCCCGGCCGCCAGCGCTCGTCCGACAGCGTCCGGCAGGGCGACACCTATGGCCGGTGCGTGCTCGACGAGTTCGACGACCTGAGTCACCCCAACGACTCCCGCAAGGCGGCGAGCCCGTACCGCTTTTCGATGTCCAGGCCCTCCCCGTAGTGGTACTCCTCGAGCAGCGGCAGGATCTTGGTCCGCCACGTCCGCTCGAGTCCACCCTCCCGATAGACACCGCTCTTCATCAGGTAGGAGGGCCCGATTCGGAAGTCGGCGTCGTCGATACGAGAGTTGAGCGCCTCGAGCAGATCGGCCGGCTCGGTATCGCGACCCTCTCGGGTGAGCCAGCGGCGCAACAGCCCGCTCGTCGGCTCGGTGCGCGGGGACAGTTCGACGAAGGCGAAGCGGCGGCGCATCGCAGCGTCGACGAGGGCGATGGACCGGTCGGCGGTGTTCATGGTGCCGATCACGAAGAGGTTGGGCGGCAGCGCGAAGTCATCGCCGGAGTACGTCAGCCGGACCGACTTGTTGCGGTACTCCAGCAGGAAGTACAACTCGCCGAAGACCTTTGCCAGGTTGGCGCGGTTGATCTCGTCGATGATCAGGAAGTGCGGGATGTGCCGGTTGCCCTCGCGGGAGGCCAGATCGGCGAGTTCACGCAGCGGGCCGGCCGTGAGCCGGAAGGCGACCTCCCGGGTCTGCGGATCCTCCTGCGGCCGGAAACCCTCGAAGAAGTCCTCGTACGCGTACGAAGGATGGAACTGCACGAGCTTGACCTGCTCGGGCCCGCCGCCGAGGAACTCGGCGAGCTTCAGGGCGAGGTATGTCTTGCCCGTTCCGGGCGGGCCGTACAGCACCAACTGACGCTCGTCCCACAGCAGATCACGCACTTCGCGCAGCCAGGCGGTGTCGTGCACGAGGAGCTCGTCGGCCAACCCGTCCGTGGGCTCGGGCAGCTCCAGCTCACGCCGGGCGGTGAGCGCGGGGATCTCCACGCTCGGGTCCCGATCGGCGGCTTCGGCCTCCTCAATCAGGTCCTCGTCGCTTATCCCCAGGCCGTCGATGAGATCCTTCACCGCGGTCAGATCGACGACGTCATGCTGTGCGGAGAGCTTCTGCTGGAGCGCCTCGGGCAGGTCCTCGTACGCGTGCCCGTCGTCAGCCCAGTCCACCGGTCGGCGCAGATCCGACCGGCCGTCCTCGGAAGCAAGCTGCTCGGCGTCTCCCGTGATCTTGCCGACGTACAGCCGACCGCCCGAGATGGTGCACATGGTGTCGCCGGGCCTCATCCGGGAGAGGAACATGTGCAGTTCCTCGACCAGCTGCACCTTCTGGTTGTACGTCGCGGTGGAGGCGTAGTCCTCCTCGACGGCAGCGCGCAACCGGTCCTTGCTGATGCCCTGCTCGACACCCTGTCGCAGGTGACGTGCTCGCAGGGTCACCAGGCCCTCGGGCAGCCACAGGCGCCTGACGAGGTCGAGGCCCGAGACATTGGAGCCGCGCACCAGCCAGGCCCGGTTGGGTCCCCACCACACCTGGTCGAGGTAGTCGGAGAGCGGATGGCCGTCGGCGGTCTTCCACTCCAGCCATCCGTTGGCACTGCGACCGACCAGGATTTCGGCGGCGGCCGACGGCGAGTTGCACTCGACGTCCTCGATGAGCTCCATCCAGCCAGGCCAGGTTTCCGACTCCACGAAGATGTCGTCCTCGATCAGCCGCTGCCTCAGCCGGTACGACGATGGCATGCGGACGGGGAAGGACGGCACGACCTCCGGGCGCCCCGGCGACCCGGCCAGGACGACGAACTTCTGGCTCCCGTTCGTCCCCTTCTCGGTCAGCAGCCGTCCTCGCGCCTCGGGGCCACCGTTTGGCAGTCTCAGCCGGAACTCCGGGTAAGGCATGCCGTCATCGGCCTTGGTCACCATTTCCCCCACTCATGCATCGTGCGCTCACCCAGAACGATAGGGGGCACCGCTGACAATGGCGGGCCACCAGGGCTCCCCCTCAAGGGTTCCTCCTGAGTCTGCGTGTGGTCAGGTGTGGACTGATGTACGGCACCTGCCCTCAGGCGTCTGCCGCCGACGTGACGGAAGCCGTTCCCGGCCTGCCGCGCAGGGCCGCGAGGAGGGCGGTGACCTCCAGCAACCGGGTGTGGATCTCAGCCGGGGCCGGGGGCAGTTCGTACGTGCGGTAGTGGCATGCCGCGCTGAGCGCCGACCAAGTGGTGCGGCACCGGCGGGCGGTGTCGTGGCCCGCATACCACTCCAGGCACAGCATCCGGTGCTTGCCGATCCGCGTCATCGACGGAGTGACCCGCTGCCAGTAGGCGTCCAGGGCCTGGTCGAGCGCCATGCGGAGCAGGACCGCGGCGGCACGGGCACGCAGGCCGGGGCCCAGGGTGGTCACGGTGCCGGGCTCGGGCAGCAGAAGACGGCCGGCGGCAGTCACGAGGGTCTCGGGGGACACGCTCATCGGGCGCCCCCGGCACTCTGAGTCCCAGCGCTGCTCCGGATCGCCGCCGCGAGCGTCATGGTCCGGCGGACGAGAACCTTGCGGTCGTCGACGGTCGGCAGGGGCGTGTGGGTACCCGAGTTGAAGGCCTCGATCAGCGTCCAGCCTCCGGGACAGATCCGCTCGACGGCCGCGCGGGCATGCTGCTGCTCGTCCCCGAGCAAAGCGAGGGACACATAGGACTTGGTGCGCTCAAGGGACTCCACGCGCTCCTCGACTGACCGCAGCCCGAGCCCCTTCTCGTCGCGGAGCCTGCGCCGAGCGGTCTCCAGGCAGGCGGCTTCCACCGCCACCCTGCACATGGCGGGTAGCACATGATCGGCCACGTCCTGCGGCACGTTGGGGTCCAGGGAGACGGCCCGCGCCTCCGCGAGAGCCTGTTCCACCGGGTCGGTGAGCGTCTCCACGCCCACCACGGAGTCGGTCTGGCGGCTCACCCGCAGGACGGTCGCACTGATGCCGAGGTGTGCGATGGCCTGCTGGAGCCGAGTGTCGTGGGTGAAGACGATGACCTGCCTGTCCTGGGCGCACGCGTCGAGCACCCGGGCCAGCCCTTCGACCTTCTCGGGGTCCATCGACTGCACGGGGTCGTCGATGACGAGGAACCCGAACGGACTGTCCGCGTGCGTGGCACGCGGCAGGAACAGCGAGAGCGCGAGCGAGTGCAGTTCGCCCTGGCTCATCACGCTGTAGGCGGGGGCGGACATATCGTCCACGGAAACGTCGAGCTCAACCTTGCCGCGACCGGGAGTGCCCGCAAGGGTGACCGATCCGAGCGTGACGCTGCTGTGCTCGCACAACTTCTGCCACACCTCCTGGGACCGCCGGGCGAACGGGCGCAGCCGCTCGTCTCGCAGCTCGTCGATGATCGGCCGCAGCCAGGGCCGTGCCTTGCGCGCGTGCTTGCGCCGCTCGCGCGCGGCCTCGGCCGCCTCCTCCGCGCCGAGCCACTCGGCGAGCCGCACGGCGAACGGCTGCCAGGCACCGTCGTGCTCGGAGAGCCGCCGAGCGGCCTCCTCCCGCACCTGCCGGCAGGCGTCGTCCAGGGCGGCCGCGGCACGCTCGACGCGATCCGCCAGCTCCCTGGGGTGGGTGACGTCCCGGCACTGGGACCACTCCTGCCACACCGCCGTGAGCGAGGAGGTCTCGCCGCGCAGCCACACCGGTACCGGCTGTACGAGGTCGTGCACGGCCCGCACGGCGATCGCTACCTCCTGCCGGGCGGCCTCGGCGCCGGCGGCCTCCGTCTGAAGCCGCTCCACCTCCGCCCGCGCCTGCTCGGCCCACGCCCGGTCCAGCCGGTTCTCGGCGCCGCAGACCGGGCAGTCCGTGCCCCGCGAGCGCCGCTGGTGTTCGACCGCCGCCTCCAGCAGCCGGGCCAGGCGGCGGGCCTCCTCGGCACTGCCGTACCGGGCCTCCTCGGCACCGGCGGCGGCCTCCCGCAGTCGGGCGACAGCCCCACCGACCTCCGCCAGATCCGGCCCGGCGAGGCTCGCGTGCTGACGCAGCCGGGCCAACTCGGCCTCGGCGGCCGGGGTACGGCTCTCCAACAGCGCACGTACGCGGCCGAGGTCGCGCTTGGCTCCCGACAGCGCCTGGGCGGCCTCGCGGGCCCTGGGGTCGTCGAGCGGGCCCAGGGCGCCGAGGAGCTGCGTGGTGAGCGCGTCCGCGTGCTTGATCGTCTGCTCGCACTCGCTCGCGGCGTCCTTGACCCGCCCGTCGAACTCGGCGAGCAGTTCGAGCCCGAGGAGCTTGAAGAAGGCGTCGTGCAGGCCGCCGAGCGTGCCGTTGATCATCGAACCGAGTTCGCTGTACGGCAGGAAGGGCCGGGCGAGGTTCAGCGCCTCGGCGTCGACGACCTCCTCCAGCTTCCGCTCCCAGCCGTCCGATCCCTCGACCTTGGTGCGCGCCTCATCGACCTTGAGCCCGTGCCAGGTCCGCCGCAGGGTGACCGCCTCGCCCCGCTCGCCGACGGCCAGCTCGACGCAGACCTCGGGGGTGACGTCGGGACTGTGCAGGTTGCGCCAGCCCTTCTGCCAGTCCGTGGCCCGCCGCCCGTCCCACCGGGAGTTGCGCCCCGTCAGCGCGGTCTCGGCGGCTTCGGCGAAGCTCGACTTGCCGGAGCCGTTGGGACCCGCGACGACGACCAGGCCGGGCCCGGGCGGCAGTTCAAGGGTGGTCCGCGGACCGATGCCGCGCCAGCCGGCCGCGGTGATGGACCGGAGCTGCACGGGTCCGGCTGGCCCTCCGCTGTTCCTGGCCGGCTCTTCGGGGACCAGCTCGCGCAGTAGCTCCTGCACCTGAGGTGCGAGGCCGGAGTGGCGCAGGCGATCGAGGAGGAGAGCGCGCAGGGACGCAGGAGGCTGATCGGTCATGGTCGGTTCCCGTTGTCGGGCGAGGCAGAAGGGGCCACGCGGACTGCTGATGCGCCTTGTTGGCACTTCGAGCATGGCGATTTCATGTTAGCACTGTCAACGTATTTTCAAGATTCCAGGTATTCGAATTTGTGTACGCGCTGGAGGTGTCGGGCCGGTTGAGCAAGCCCGCTAAGGTGACCGCATGCCGTCCGCGCACCTGCTGATCATCGGAGACCGCCCCGCACTGAGCTGGGTGGTGACCGAGCAGCGGATGGCGTTTCCGGCAGGCCGGGCCAAGGCGGCCCGCGCGTTGGAGGAGGGCGACGAGGTCTTCCTCTACACAACGCGCGGTTGCTTCCGGAATCCGACGCGAGACCTGGGACGGGTCATCGGCCGGGCGACGATCGCGAGTCCTGTGCGCGTCCTGGACGAGCCGGTCGTCTTCAACGAGCGCTCCTACTCCGAGGGTTGCCGCCTGAAGGTGTCGGGGCTGGCCCCGTTCCGTGAGGGTCTGGTCCTGCGCGATCTGGTGCCGCGGCTGTCGGTCTTCCCTGACCCCGCGACCTGGAGCGTCCGCATGCGGCGGGCGTCGCTGACCCTGCCGCCGGCTGACGCCGAACTCGTACGCACGGAGCTTGAACCGCTGCTGCGTCCGTACGGCGAAACGCGCGAGGGATATTGGTGGGAACCGGCGGCGGCCTGACCCGCTGGTCCGGAGCGCGGTCTTTCTGCGCCACGTGACTCGCTCACCGACTGGCGACCGGCCGCGATCGGCTCGTGCCGTTGCGTTGATCCGGCCGTCGATCCGGCGCGGTGCGGGTACCGTCTAGAAAGCAGCCAACACCCACCATCGAACCGGGAGCACGACCGTGACCGCACTCCACGCGCAGCCGCAGCCCGGTGAGCCGCTCATCCCCATGCCCGCCCTGACCCCCGACGCCCTGCGTGCTGCGGTCGAAGAGCTCACGCCGAGCCGTATGCCGGCGTTCGTACGTGATCTCGTCGACGCGACCACCAGCGCCCAGCGGGCCCAGTCCCTTGCGCCGCTGCGCACCTTCGTCCACACGTGGGGCGTGTTCGTCGCGATCCAGCGCTACCCCTCACGAGCCGCTCGCCTGCGTCACCTGGAAGACGTGGTGAGCGGCGGCGTGGAGGATCCGGCGGATGCCATCACCGAGATAAGGAAGATCCACGCAGAGGCGGAGGTCGAGGCCGGACTGTGACCGACTGGAAGTGGGCGCGTTGGCGGCGAGTTCGGCCACGATCTGCTCCACGCGTTCGGTGACGGTGGGTGACACCTCCCAGGCGTGGCACTGCTCCGTGGTGAGCAGCCGGGCGAGGCGTGTGCCGCGGCGGGTGGAGGACAGTTGTTGCGTGAACGTCCGCTGGACGACGGGAACCTGGGGCGTGGATGCGTTCATGGGAACCACGGTGACGGGCGCGCGGGGGCGCGTTCTATGAATGACGTCCGTACGGTGGGTCATAATACGGTCACATTGTTGATGGTACGGGCGTCAGGTCCTCAGGCTGGGAGCGTGTCAGTTCGGGAAGTCGAGGCTCTCCTGACCAGGCCCAGGGGTGCGCCGAGACTTCCTTGGTGCCTTCGGTTCCTTGGTCGCGTAGGCAGGCACGGGCAGGATGCCCTCGTCCCGGAGTTCGTCGGTGGTGATGAGCGGGCCGCTGCTCACGGCGTCCAGGCGCCGGTCCTGCCGGGGCTCCAGTGCTACGAGGAGCCCGAGCGCGTTGATGAGGTCCAGCAGGTCAACGGTCCATCGGGAAGGCCAGGTCGGAGGCAGGATGTCGTTCAACGGGGTCTGCCACTCCACATCCGGCTTACGTTTACGGAAGCTGAACCCCGCCGATCCGGTAGTCCCAGACTTCCGGCGCCACTGGACGTATGGAGCCGGTGCCCACCGTGAGCGTTCGGGTGGGCGCGTCGTAGGAGATGTCCTCCGGCAGCCATCGTCCTCTCCGATCGTGACTGACGCATTCCGGTTGCTCCGCCGGGGGCAGTCTCGGGGTCGGTGCGGGCTGAGGGGAGTGGTGAAGAGCGGATCGGCCGATTGCGGCCGGCGAGCCGGGTGACTTGGGGGGCGGTGGGATGATCTCAGCGTCGGGTGGCCGGCACTGCCATGCCTCACAGGCGAGAGGCCGCGGCCGAACTTGTACGTGAACTCGTGGACGGTACGACGATTTTGCCGTCACGCGGGGAGATCGGAAGTCGAACCACGCGTCGTCGCAGCCGAGTCGCGGGCGGGGGCCCGGCTGACCGAGGCGCTTGGCGACCCGTTGCCGCGTTGGCGCCGTTAACCTGTGGGTATGTCAGAGCGTGTCATGCCCGGTCGCACGGACGGCCTGATCACCTTGGTTGCCGCGGACGCTCTGTGGGTCGATCTGACGGCCGGCAGTGCTGTGCCGACGGTTTCTGGGGCATTCACCCACTCGCCTGCCCATGCCCGGCTGGGATACGTCCTGCTCGGCGACCATGCGGTGGCGACGGTGAGAGCGAGCGGCGGTCAGTGGAGTGTCTCGGAGGGTGAGGTGCGACGGGCGGCCGCGGAGCTGAACGCGGTGGGGATGGATCGGCAGGACCTGGTCCGTATCGGTCCGTTTCGTGGGGCGCCGAGGCAGGAGTGCGACGAGGAGACGCCGCTGCGTTGGCGCCGGCGCATCACGCGGGAACTGCAGGAGTTGGGCGGCCCCGAGCGGGCAGCACGACGTGAAGCGGGCCGGCCGTACCATCTGGCGGGGATCGACTGGCGACAGATGCTCGTGGAGCAGACCCGCGACGGGACGCGGCGGACGTGGTGGCTGCCGCGCGCTGTGGTCAGGCTGCTGGACGCGGCCGAGCACGCCGAAACGCAGTGGGTGCAAACCGCGCGAGCCCGCCAGGCCTGCGCAGCCGCCACTGAGCCGCCCTCCCACCCTCGGCAGGCCCGAGACGCCGACGGTCGGCAGACCACGAGCACCGAGGGCGCCACCGCCTCACCGCGCCGGTACAACGGAGAGCTGGAAGGGCAGCAGTACTCGGTGCTCAGCAGGAAGCCCGGTACCTCCCGCAGGGTGACCGCGTGGGCGTGCGCCGTCTGCCGCGGCGCGCCCGCCGCCGTCCTCGACCATTGCCACGAACACGGCTACGTCCGCGCCCCCGTCTGCCAGTCCTGCAACACACTGGAACGCCCCGACCACCTGTACAGCAACGACATCCGCGTGGCGAACCGCTACACACGCCTCTTCCACACCGACAGCGATGACTGGCTCCGTCACTGGCACCGCTGCCCCGGCTGCCGCGCACGCACCACCCTGCCCCTGCCGCACCTCGCCGCATGGACCGCTCACATAGCCTGCCGATCGCTGCGCCCGACGCACCGCGCCCCCCGCGGGCGCACGCCCTGCGGTGTCCTGCGCGTGTCCTGGACGGGCAGTCAGAACGCGCCCCGTTCCTGCCTGCTCACTGTCGCCGTCGACTGCTGCCCCTCCGGCGAGCACCGTGTCCTGGCGCGAGTCCCCTACCGCGAAGCCGCCGAGCGGTTTCGTGCCTGGTTGGCCGAGGCGGCCCCTGCCGTGGCCGCCGAGGCCGGTCCTGATCGCCTGGACGACCTGCCTGCCCAGGTCCGGCCAGTCATCGCGGACACCAGCGGCGAGGGCCTGGCACTGTTCTGAGCGTGCAGAGGACCAAGGTCGGTTGACCGTTGGTGATCGGTGGGATTCCTCCGGAAACTCGCCGATCCTGGCGAGAACCTCATGGCCAGCGCCCGGAATTCCTTGAAGCAGGTCTTCACGGGACATCGAGGACCTCGTTCGGCGAGATGGCGACGGGCAGTGTCTGCCCCTTCTCCAAAGTGCGGACGTAGTTTCAAGATGGGGTCGCGACCGTTGACTCAGCGCCCGAGGAAGTCGGTGCCGGTGACGGCGAGGATGTGGGAGCACGGATGGCTCCGTCTGCCGTTCCTGGCGCTCGGAGCCGCCACCGCCGCAACTCGTCAGCATGCCCGCGACGGCGACACCCGCCACCACGAGAAGAGCCCGATGGCGAAGGCCCCCTGGTGCTTCTCCCATGACGACGCCTCCTTCCGACGCGCGTCTTATTGCCACCAGCTTGCGCTCGCGGCGAGGATTCGCAGGTCGGCGCGTGGCGGTCAGCCCTGCGGGGCGTCCGTGGCGGGCCTCAGCAGTGCCCAGACCGTCTTGCCCGAGGGCGGGAACGGATCGGTACCCCACTCGTCGGCCAGGGCGTGCACCAGCAGTAGTCCGCGGCCCGCTTCGTCATCCGGCGCCCGGTCGGGGCGGAGCGTGGGGCGCCGTTCGCCTCGGGTGTCGGTGACGGCGATGCCCAGGGTGCCGGTCGCGGTGTCGAGGGTGAGGGCGAGTCGGAAGTCGCGGCCTTGGACGCGGCCGTGCAGTGCCGCGTTGGCGGCCAGTTCGGCCACGATCTGCTCCGCGCGCTCGGCCACGGACGGCGGCACCTGCCAGGCCTGGAACTCCGCCACGGCGAGGAGACGGGCGAGCCGTGCGCCGCGACGGGTGGACGACAGCTGCTGCGCGAACGTCCGGACGGTGGTGGGGGAGTGGGGCGTGCTCACGTTCATGGGGCCACCGTGACCCGCGTGGGGTGGTGTGCGCCAGGAGTGTGGCCCGTACGGTGCGTCAGCGTACGGACGCGTTCGGTGGACAGTACGAATTCGGCTTGGCCACTCTGGGTGTTCTTGATCGGGGGGCAGTGGCACGCGTGCACCTGGAGGTGTCCTCGGATGACGACCGACCACGTCGAACCGGTGGGGCTGGGCGGAGAGTGCGTACGGGAACCGGACCCGTCGGACAGTCTGCGCACGTTCGGGGCGGTCGTCCAGGCCCTGCGCGAGCATGCGGGGCTCAGCAGGGCGGAGTTCGCGGAGTTGGTGCGCTTCTCCAAACACACGGTGGAGTCGATCGAGTTGGGGCGCAGGATGCCGGACGAGTCCTTCGTGGAGCGGGCGGAGGAGGTGCTGGGCAACACGGGGGCGTTGCGGCAGGCGGCGCCGTTTCTGACTCGGGGGGAGGCGGGGCTGGCGGCTTGGTTTCGGCAGTGGGCTCGGCTGGAGCGGGTGGCGGCGAGCCTGTGCACTTATGAGTGCCGGTTGGTGCCGGGGTTGTTGCAGTCGGAGGGGTATGCGCGGGCGGTGTTCGAGGGGACCGTGCCCGTGGCGCCGGACGACCAGCTTGAGAGCTTCATGGAGCGGCGGATGGAGCGCCAGCGGATGCTGTCCGAACGGCCGACGACTCCGTTCAGCTTCATCGTCGAGGAACATGTGTTTCGACGTCGGTTCGGGGACGCGGGGCAGATGCGGGAGTTGTTCGACCATGTGCTGGAGTTGAGCGCACCTCGCAACGTGACCCTTCAGGTCGTGCCGGTGGAGGCGGGATTACACGCTTGCCTCGACGGTCCTCTCCAACTGTTGGAGACCCCGAAGGGGCAGCGGCTTGCCTACTCCGAGGGGCAACAGAACGGCCGTCTGATCTCGGTCCCGAAAGAGGTGAGCCTGCTTCAGCAGCGCTATGACACACTGCGCTCGCAGGCCCTGAACGCCCGGGACTCGCGGGGTCTGCTGGGGCGACTCCGAGGAGAGCTATGAGCACGACGGAACTGGCCTGGTTCAAGTCCAGCTACAGCGGTAGCCAGGGTGACAGCTGCGTGGAGGTCGCCGTCACCGAACAGGCTGTTCACGTGCGGGACTCCAAGGATGTGATGCGCACCTCCTTTGCTGTGGGCCGGGACGGCTGGTCGCGCTTCCTGGACTTTGTGGCGGAGGCCTGAAGGCGACGCGTCACGGTGGCAGGCCCGCAGGCGCATGTCACCGCGACGCGTAAACCGACTCTTCGCAGTTGAGGGTGTACTTGGGGCTGTCCACGTGGCTGACGGTCGGCGCTCACTCAGCCTTCCTCAGCGCGTTCCTCCTCGCCCCCGCGCCGACGGCGCGCCCGCTCGGCGATCTCACTGGAGAGCTTGCCCTTGACCGAGTTGGCCCGGTCGAGCGTCTCGCTGCCGAGGCTTCTGGCGGCATCAACGCCTTTTGCTCCTGTCTCGAGCGCCCTGTCTCTCACCTCCGCGGCCGCGTGCACCCACCGCCTCGCCTCTGATGGCCGGCGACCGGACTCAATCCCGAGCCGCTCGTGGAAGTCGTGGACGCCTGTTGCGACATGGTTGCTCGACTGGACTACGGCGGGAGACTTGGTCGGGTGCAGCAGCACCTTCGCGTTGGCCGCGTCAGCAGCCGCATGCATCCGGGCCACCAGACGCTCGGTGCTCCGCGAGATGAGATCCAGCCGCTTCTGTCGGGCAACCCGAAGCCCGAGGCGATGCCGGTCCAGCTCGTCCGGAGCCGCGTCCAGCACTCGATCGAGTTCGAGCACCGCGAACGCGTCCTGCAATTGGAAGCAACGAGCCAGCACAGCGAGCCACTCCCGAGCCTTGGACTCGACTTCCTTGGCCGTCGTGGCGAGGTCACCGATCTTGGTCTTGCCCTCCATCTTCTCCGCGAGTGCATCGAGTTGACGCAACGCATACGCCTGGGTGTCTGCGATCGCCGTCGGCGCGGCCTGCACCTTCGACCACGTGACCTCGGAGACCCGGCCCACTTGCTCCCGGATGGTCATGGCCTCCTCGATGATGAGCTCCACCCCGATCATGCGGGCCACCGCAGCGTCCTTCTGAGCGCGGAGCACGTCGTCGACCTTCTCGTCGATCCTCGCGAGATAGTCGGTGATCTCGTCCATGGTCTGCTGCATCGCGAGCTGTGCCATGATCCCCGCGGCACCAGACAGACGCGCCGGGTTGGTCAGGAACGAGCCGGCCCCCTTCTCAACCTGGAGCCAGTTCTTGATCGAGCCAGGTTTCCCCACCATCGCATGGCTGATGCCTGGCGTCTTGGTTTCCATCAGCCCGAACTTCTTGACACGCTCCGCGGACTCCTTGGTCAGCTTCACCCACCGACCGGAGTTGGCGGCAATCTCCGAACCTGCCTGCGCGACTGCAGCCCCGGTACTGAAGACGGACTTGAGCCGTTGCAGTCCGAGGTCCTTCGACGGAAGTCCCTCCGAGAGGAGGAAGCGTTCCACATCCGTTGCATTCCCGATGACCGCCAGCCCATCACCGTCACTGATCAGCTGAATCTCGTTGTCCAATGCCCGCTCCTGAAGTGGCTTTTCGCAGTTGAGGGTGGTCGGGGTGCGCGCGGCGATCGCCAGGCGCTCAGGCGGGGTGTCGGGAGCCGTGGCCCGGGGGCGGGGTGAGGGTGGAGGTGTAGTTCTCGCCATCCACCAAGGGGTTTTCGAGGCTGACGCCGGCTTCGGCCATGCGGTCGTACTCGGCGAGGACCAGTCGCTTGGTGCGGTACTCGCCGTACTTCGCGATCTCGTTGTTCTTTAGGCCACCGTTCGGCTCGGTCTTGAAGGTCTCCAGGATGTAGTCGGCGTCGTCGCGGGAGATGCCGTAGAGGTGGAAGAAGCAGGCGTCCAGCTCGGCGCGGAGCTGGGCACGGCGGTTCTCGTCCCAGCGGAAGGGAGATCCCTCGTCACCCAGGTCGTGGGCCAAGCCCTCCATGTCGTACGCGGTGTAGACCAGCTCAAGAATTCGTGGGGTGAGGAAACGGGTGTGGATTTCGAGGGAGCTGGGAGCGGGAACGGGTAGCTGCTTCCAGATGAAGAGCTTCATGTGAGCATCGCTGATCTTTTGGCGGCTCACGAAGTCGAAGACCAGGGTGGACTGGGCAGCGACCATAGCTGCCGCGAGTTTCGGGGCCACTCGGGGCAGCATGAGGGGGTAAGTATGCCCGACAGCTACGCGCGGCAGAAAGGCAGGTATCGCCGTGCGCTCGTCTGTGGTACGGCACACGTCCCGCCAGCCGATCAGCCAGTCCCGGAACCACTGGATGCCCTCCAGTCGCTCGCTTACGCCGGGTACATGGACCTCTCTACGACTGCGAACGGTCGTTATTTTTCCGTTCTCTGTGATCCAATAGCGAGGTTCCGGGACTGCCGTAGGATCTTGCTTTTCAGTAAGCTCGAGACGGCGTCGATCCTCGTTCCCGGTGCCGAAGTAGGAGTTCCAGCGGTGGTCGAAATGATGGGCCATCTTTCCCTCGTACAGTGGCAGCATTCTCTGTCCATCCTGTACGAAGACATTCCCCTCCAGCATCCATCCGTCTCTGAGTAGAGAATCGCGGGTGTGGAACAGATCGGAGTCGTCCGTCATGTCAAAGAGGCGCTTGAAGGCGATGCCCCAGGGGTTCCCGTCTGACCTTGTCTCGTCCCAAAGCACCGGAATCCGTCGGTAGACTGCCGCCGTGAGATCCGCGTCGCGTCGTGAGCGGAAGATCGGCAGAGTGCCGGTGTTGGGGTTGATGAAGTTGATCTCCTCCGGGCTGAGCGCGAAGACACGGTCGGCGTCTTCGAGGTCGACAGTATCGTGGAGGAAGAAAGCGAATTTGGCGGTGGGCTCCGATATTCCGCGACCAGTGAGGGAGATTAGGCAGAACTTATAGCTGGAGTGAACACCATCGAAGAGCGGCTTCTTGTTCTCAAAGTCGTAGAACGAGGAAAGCGCTCCGCGCTGGGTAAAATCGTTGAAGAGATACTGGGCGCCAGCACCGGTGGCTACGGCAGTCGGGATGATGGCACCGAGGCGGCCCTGTGGTGCCACGATTGACGTGAATCGTTCGGCGAACAGCTGGTCTGCTTGTAGCGAGTTGACCCCTTTGACGGTCAACCCATTCGCGCACAGGGGAAACGAACCAGAGCTCGACGCGAACAGAAACGTCGACTTCACCGTGCGTCTTGCCGCGCGGTACCGCTCGCCCGCCTTACGGTTTTCGCTCTCCCACTCGGCGATCCGGGTCCGCCGGGATGTGCCAGAGATCGCGGCGATCGCTGGTTCGACCACACTGAAGTATTTCTTGTCCTCGAAGTCGACCTTGTCCCACGGAGGGTTGCCCACGACGCAGGAAAATCCCCCTGTCCAGCCCGTCCCAGGGTCGGCGTCCGAGGCTGCTGCGGCGCCATGCTCCGGGATCGTGAAGACTTCGGGGAACTCCAGATGCCAGTGGAAGAACTCGTACTGGTGGGCGAGGCGGACGATTTCGTCACGGGTGGATTCCGGTATTCCTCCGCCGGGGTTCTGGAGGTCGCGGAAGACGCCCTCGGTGACAGGAGTCGACGCGCCCTGGACTTTGGGCCAGACGAAGGCGGCGCACCAAGCGTCAGAGACGTTGAGAGCGTGGAGGTAGTCGGCGGACTGCTCCAGTTCGCGGAAGCGACTGGACTGAAGGCGGACGTCGCGCAAGGTGTCGGATCGGGCAGTGGTGATGTCGCGGAGACTTGCCGCGAAGGACGCGTTCGAGACCCAGATGTACTCTTCGGTGGTGAAGCTGAGCTGGCCGGCGCGCTCCCGGGCGTTCCGCTTCCTCAAACCCTCAGCGATCTTCTTGTCGTCGCCCTCGATCGGCTTGAACGCATCATCGGGGATGCCCTTCGCCAGCAGCGCCGGAGTAGCCCCGATCAACGCGTTCCCGTGCTTGA
>NZ_JAYWVC010000154.1:0-19515 GCF_036281785.1 Streptomyces chiangmaiensis
CCCCTACCCCTACTTCGTGCTGCGCCAGTTGTGCGACCTGCACGGGGACTGCCTGCTCGTCCTCGACGACGGGGAGGGCCTGCACGGCTACGTCCTGTACGTCACCACGCGGGACGGGTACCGGAGTTGGATCGTCAGCCTCGGTGTCACACGTGATCAGCGGGGGCGTGGGCTTGGCCGGCGGCTGATGCTGGAGGTGCTGCGCCGGCTGCGGGCCGAGGGAGCCCGCGAGGTCCGGCTGACCGTGGAACCGGCCAACGCGGCCGCGATCATGCTGTACCGGTCGCTGGGCTTCTCCTCCGACGAGGGCGTGCGACACGACTACTTCGGACCCGGCGAGGACCGGCTCGTCATGACGCTCGGGCTGTGAGGCCAACGGCGCGGGAACCGAGAGGGCCCGGGCGCCCGCCGTTCACACGGTGAAGTGCCGTACGTACC
Organism: Streptomyces chiangmaiensis; assembly: GCF_036281785.1. NCBI lineage: Bacteria > Bacillati > Actinomycetota > Actinomycetes > Kitasatosporales > Streptomycetaceae > Streptomyces > Streptomyces chiangmaiensis. The sequence goes on from NZ_JAYWVC010000154.1 coordinate 439, forward strand.
GCCGTTGCCACGGGGTCTCCACCGCGTGCCTGTCGTAGTGGACACGGACGAACTCCACCGCCTCCCAAGGCGGTACGCCGTCCAGCACGGCGAGGCAGGCCAGCGCCGTGCCGGTGCGGCCGCGGCCGCCGCCACAGGCGATCTCGACGCGTCCGTTCGCCGCGCGGGTCCACGCTTTTGCGAACAGCCGCCGAGCCTCGCCACGGCTGACGGGCAGACCGAAGTCCGGCCATCGCAGCCACTCGGCCTCCCAGGGCACCTGCGGGGGCCGCCTACCCAGCAGGTGGACGGCGTAGGTGGGGTCCGGACCGTCCGGGAACGGGCGGCGCAGGCCACGGCCGCGGACGAGCCGGCCGGACGGCAGCCGCAGAACACCGGGGGCACCAGGGTCCCAACCGCCGGTCCTGTCAGGCCGGCTCACGGTCCCGCCTGCCGAGGCGTCGGGCTGCGGGCAGGCGCCGGCCTCCGGCTCCGGGACGGGCTCGCTCATCGTCCCAGTGTCGGCCACCGTCCCCGGCGCGCGGCGACCGTTTCGCGGCAGGCGGACCGTCACCGGTCCGGTGCCGTCGGCGACCCGGCCGCCGAGCGGTTTCCGTACCCGCTGCTGGAGGGCGGACGCGGTGTGCGCCACCGTGATGCCGGACTTCTCGGGCGCGTCGGCCACCGGACACCGCTTGCGCTGTCACCATCCTGTGGAGGAGGGCGTGCCCACCCGCGACCTCGTGCGCCGGGCGGCGGTGCCCTCCCCGGCCACCGCCGTGGCCGAGGTACTGCCGGACCAGAAACACGCTCGGGAGCCCTGATGTCCTTCCCCACACCGCTGACCGGTGTCGTCCCGCCCGTCTGCACCCCCCTGACACCGGAACGCGAGGTGGACGTCTCCTCGCTCATGCGGCTGGTGGACCATCTGGTGAACGGCGGGGTGGACGCCCTGTTCGTCCTCGGGTCGTCCTCGGAGGCCGCGTACTTGACCGACCGTCAGCGCCGGCTCGTGGTGGAGACGGTGGTGTCCCAGGTGGCGGGCCGGCTCCCGGTGCTGGCCGGGGCGATCGACATGACGACGCCGCGGGTGCTGGACCACGTGGCGTATGTGACGGAGGCGGGCGCGGACGCGGTGGTCGTGACCGCGCCCTTCTACACACGCACCCACCCCGCGGAGATCGCCCGCCACTACCGGCTGATCGCCGACCGCTCCCCCGTCCCCGTCATCGCCTACGACATCCCGGTCGCCGTCCACACCAGACTGCCCCCCGAACTGGTCCTGGAACTGGCCGCCGACCGGGCCCTGGCGGGGCTGAAGGACTCCAGCGGCGATCTGGCCGGCTTCCGTGCGGTCGTGTCGGGCGCACGCACACGTCCCGGGCTCGCGGGCTTCAGCGTGCTGACGGGTTCGGAACTGGTGGTGGACTCGGCACTGGCGCTCGGCGCGCACGGTGCGGTGCCCGGACTGGCCAACGTGGACCCCGAGGGCTATGTCCGGCTGTATCGCCTGTGCCGTGCGGGCGACTGGGACGCGGCACGGGCGGAGCAGGAACGGCTGTGCGCCCTGTACGGCATGGTGGGTGTCGGGGACCCGGCCCGGATGGGCGGCGGCTCCTCGAGCCTGGGTGCGTTCAAGGCGGCGCTGCACCTGCGGGGGGTGATCGCCTGCCCGGTGACGGCGGAGCCGCAGGTGCCGCTGTCGGACGCGGAGACAGAACACGTGGGGAAGTTCCTGGCGGCGGCGGGCCTGCTGTAGCCGTCAGTCCAGGTCGGCGACGGGGATCCGGCGGAACTCGATCGTGTCGTACGTCCCCGTCGCGCCTGTCTCGTAGAGGATCCCGACCTTCCCGCCGCGCAGCTGTGCGAGGTCGCTGTAGGCCGCGCGCTTCCGGGACAGCGTCAGCGCCTTGGTGAAGGTCGCTCCGCCGTCGGTGCTGCGCCAGATCGCCATCGTCCGGCGCGCGGTGGGGACGGAGGGCCCCGAGAAGAGCAATGGTGCTCCCGTGCCGCTCAGTTGGAGGACGCTCGCCTGGACGGGTGGGACGTCGTCCAGGGTGTGCTGCACCGCGTACGGGCGGTCGAGGCTCTCGCCGCTGTCGCTCGAGTAGGTGTCGAGGCGGTTGCCGGTGCTCGTACCGCCCTGGTCGCGTGCGCCGAAGTAGAGCCTTCCGTCGGGGAGTTGGGCCGCGCTGCTCTCGTTGGGGTTGTCGCGCCCGTCGTAGGGGCCGTCGCTGAAGCCGATGTGCCAGCTGCGCCCGCCGTCGTCGCTGTAGAGCGCGTGCGCGCCGTAGTGCCTGGCCTCCTGCCCCGTGTCGGAGGAGCCCTCGGGCGGCGCGGCGGAGTGGTCGGCGGGTACGACGAGACGGCCGGCGTGCGGCCCCCGGGTGAGGGCGATCGCATGGCCCGGCCCCGTCGCGTACCACCGCCAGCCCGGCCGTTTCACCTCCGCGGTGATCTCCCGCGGAGCCGTGAAGTCCCGCCCGTCGTCACTGCTCGTCTGCACGAAGACGCGCCGGCTCCGCGCGGGCGTCACCTCGCCGCGCATGATCTGCGCCTCGGTCACCGCACCGCCGTTGTAGGAGGTGAGCAGGACGATCCGGCCGGTACCCGGATCCACCACGGGCGCCGGATTGCCCCGGGTGTCCCCCTCACCGGATGCGACGACGCCGGGCGGCCCCCAGGTGCAACCGCCGTCGGAGGAGCGTCTGAGCACGACGTCGATGGCGCCGCTGTCCCCCGCCCCTTTCCGCCGGCCTTCGGCGAAGGCAAGCACGGTCCCCTTCCGCGTCGTCACGACCGCCGGGATCCGGTAGGTGCCATATCCGCCCTTCCCGGCGGTGTACGGCACCGAGGAGATGCAGCCGGAGGTCGCGGAGCCGAGTGCGGTCGTGGTGAGCGGGGTGATCAGTGCGGCTGCGACGACGAGGGCGCGGATCGGAAGGGTCATGCCTCTCCCCAGGGGCTTGCGTCCCTCGCGGGACGGTGACCGTTGTCGGTCACAGGCTCCCCGCCGTCACCGCCCCTGACCCGTGTACCGCCGCTGCCTCACCGGAGCGAGTGACTAGGACGGGGTGCGCGCCGCCGCCAGCAGGCGGGTCACATCGTCCGAACGGATCGTCAGGGCGGCACCCACCGTGGTCAGGACGTCGCGCTCCGCAGGGGTGTACGGCCCGTCCGCCAGGGCGATGCGGGCACCCTGGAGGAGGATCGACTCGCGCCCCGTGGACGCGAGATGGGGGGCGAGGGGGTCCAGAGCCTCGTGGAGCTCTATGGCCAGGCTGGCACCGCCCGGTTCGCCGCTGACGCGGCCGGTGTCGGCGGCCAGGGCGTCGACCAGGGCGCTGAGCGCGTCCCCGGTGCAGTCGTCGAAGCCGGCCGAGCGGACGGCGGCGGCGGCCGTCTCCAGGGACGTACGGGAGCAGGTGCCTCCCGCGGCGAGGACCGCGAGGGCCACCGTGTGCACCGCGTCGCGGAGCATCGCCGAGAAGCGGGTCGTGGTCGGGTGGTCGAGGACGTCCGTGCCGTAGTGCCGGCCGCAGGCCGCGCACTCCACCACCGGGCCCGTCTCACCGCGCGGCAGGACCGGGACGCCGACGAGGGAGAAGCAGCGGCGGCCGGTGAGCCGTTGGTAATTGCGATCGCCTCCGCAGCCGGGGCAGAAGAACTCGCCGTCACCGGCGGGGGTCCACACGGTGCGGATACCGAGGACGGGCGCGACGCGGCTCCTGCGGACTCCTCGGCCGTTGCGTCCCCGTCCTGGCAGCACGTCGCACCTCCGTAATTCCCTCACTGCCCCGAGGGCGTGAGCGGTGCCGTCGCGGCAACATCGCCGCGTTGGCGTGATGTTAGCCACATCAATGATGCGAAGTCAGTACCTCGTACGAGACCTGTCCGTGATCTTGGATCGACATGGCTGGTCCATGACGTGGCCCCGTCCGCCCAGCGGGGCGGACGGGGCCACGAATGTGCCGGTCAGAGGGTCAGCGGGCCGCGCGGTTGACCGCGGAGACGACCGCCTTCAGCGACGCACGTGTCGTGTTCGCGTCGATGCCGATCCCCCACAGGACCTGTCCGCCGATCGCGCACTCGATGTACGAGGCGGCCTGCGCGGAGGCACCCTCGCTCATCGTGTGCTCCTGGTAGTCCAGCAGGCGCACGTCGATCCCGATGGACTGCAGGGCGTCGAAGAAGGCGGAGATCGGGCCGTTGCCGGAGCCCGTCAGCACCGTGTCCTCGCCGTCGACGGTGGCCTCGACCGTGAGGGTGTCCACGCTGTCCGTGTCCGTCGTCGACTGACCGGTCCTGACCTGGATGCGGCCCCACGGGTTGTCCGGGTTCGGCAGATACTCGTCCTGGAAGACCGACCAGATCTCCTTCGGCGTGACCTCGCCGCCCTCGGCGTCCGTCTTCGCCTGGATGATCTTGGAGAACTCGATCTGCATCCGACGCGGCAGGTCCAGCTTGTGGTCGTTCTTCAGGACATAGGCGACGCCGCCCTTGCCGGACTGGGAGTTGACGCGGATGACCGCCTCGTAGGAACGGCCCACGTCCTTGGGATCGATGGGCAGGTACGGCACCGCCCACTCGATGTCGTCGACCGTCCTGCCCTGGGCGGCCGCGTCGGCCTCCATGACGTCGAAGCCCTTCTTGATGGCGTCCTGGTGGGAGCCGGAGAAGGAGGTGTAGACGAGGTCCCCGATGTACGGGTGGCGGGGGTGGACCTCCATCTGGTTGCAGTACTCCCACGTGCGGCGGATCTCGTCGATGCGGGAGAAGTCGATCTGCGGGTCGACGCCCTGGGAGAAGAGGTTCATGCCCAGGGTGACCAGGTCGACATTGCCGGTGCGCTCGCCCTGGCCGAACAGGCAGCCCTCGACGCGGTCGGCACCGGCCATCAGGGCCAGCTCGGCCGCCGCGACCGCCGTGCCGCGGTCGTTGTGCGGGTGGGCGGACAGGCAGACGTACTCGCGGCGGGAGAGGTTGCGGTGCATCCACTCGAAGCGGTCCGCGTGCGTGGACGGGGTCGAACGCTCCACGGTGGCAGGCAGGTTGAGGATGATCTCGCGGCCCGGCTCGGGCTGCCAGACGTCCATGACCCCCTCGCAGACCTCCAGGGCGAAGTCCAGCTCGGTGTCGGTGAAGATCTCGGGGCTGTACTGGTACCCGAACTCCGTCTCGGGGCCCAGCAGCTTCTCGGCGTACTCCATCACCAGCCGTGTGCCGTCCACGGCGATCTGCTTGATGTCGTCCTTGGAGCCGCGGAAGACGACCCGGCGGAAGACCGGGGCCGTGGCGTTGTACAGGTGGACGTTCGCGCGCTTCGCGCCCTTCAGGGACTCGACGGTCCGCTCGATCAGGTCCTCGCGGGCCTGGGTCAGTACGGAGATCGTCACGTCGTCCGGGATCGCGCCCTCTTCCTCGACGATCGAGCGTACGAAGTCGAAGTCGGTCTGCCCGGAGGCCGGGAAGCCGATCTCGATCTCCTTGTAGCCCATCTTCACCAGCAGGTCGAACATCGCGCGCTTGCGCGCCGGCGACATCGGGTCGATCAGGGCCTGGTTGCCGTCGCGCAGATCGGTGGAGAGCCAGCGCGGGGTCTGAGTGATCCGCTTGTCGGGCCACGTGCGGTCGGGAATGTCGACCTGGTCGTACGGACGGTACTTGTGGATCGGCATGGACGTGGGCTGCTGGCGGTTCGCCATGATGCGAGGGCTCCTCGTGGGGTCCGGAAGGACGGCCGACGGCGCAACGCCGAACTCCGCGGGGAGGGGGTCGGCCTCGACTACAGGCCCTCGCCGCGGCAGCTAAGGAGGAGCAGCCCGAAACGCATGATGCTCCGCATGCTAGCCGAGCCGTGCCCGCTGCGAAGGTCCGTATCAGTATGCGGGATCGCTGGAACAATTCGGACATAAAGTGTGTCACTTCACACTCACCCCAGTGCCCTACGAGATCCCATAGCACCTCTTCACGCGACACGCGACGCCCCACTGCGGCATTTCACCAATCATGGTTGCGGGTGGTGACATCGTCGTCACACAGTGCAATGGTGCCTCGCATGACCACCAACGGGGGCTTCGAGCCCGTCTTCTGCACGATCGTGCCGCCTCATGTTCTCGACAAGCTCGCACAGCACGAGGACTCCGGACTCGCCACTCCCGCGCGCCGCACCCTGGAGCGCGACGCCCTGGAGCGCACCCGGCGCCGCCTCACCACCGTCATCGGCGCCCCCGTGGCGGCCCCGCCCGAGCACACCGCCGGCAAGCCGTACCGCACCGTCTACGACGCCGGCCACCAGGAGAACCTGCCCGGCAGGAAGGTCCGCGGCGAGGGCGACGAGCCCGGCGAGGACGCCTCGGTCAACCGGGCCTACGCGGGACTCGGAGCCACCTTCGAGCTGTACCGGACGGCGTACGGCCGCGACTCCATCGACGGCAAGGGGCTGCCGCTCGACGCGACGGTTCATTTCGGCGAGGACTACGACAACGCCTTCTGGAACGGCGAGCAGATGGTGTTCGGAGACGGGGACGACGAGATCTTCCTCGACTTCACCATCCCGGTCGACGTCATCGGCCACGAACTCACGCACGGCGTCACCCAGTACACGGCGAACCTGGCCTACTTCGGACAGCCGGGCGCGCTCAACGAGTCGGTCTCGGACGTCTTCGGCTCGCTGATCAAGCAGTACACGCTAGGCCAGACCGCCGCCGACGCCGACTGGCTGATCGGCGCGGGGTTGCTCGCCCCGCGCGTCACCGGCAAGGCGCTGCGCTCGATGAAGGAACCGGGCAGTGCGTACGACGACGACGTCCTCGGCAAGGACCCTCAGCCGTCGACGATGGACGGCTATGTGAAGACCGGCCGTGACAACGGCGGGGTGCACATCAACTCCGGTATCCCCAACCACGCCTTCTACCTGGTCGCCACCGCGCTCGGCGGCCATGCCTGGGAACGGGCCGGGCAGATCTGGTACGACGTGCTGGCCGGCGGGCAGCTGGAGGCGGAGGCGACCTTCGCCGACTTCGCCCAGCTGACGGTGGCGGCGGCCAAGACCCGCTACGCCGAGGGCGGCGAGGAGCAGGAGGCCGTCCTCAAGGCCTGGGAACAGGTCGGGGTGCCCGCCTCGTAGCCCTCAGGCCCGTGGCGTACTAGACAGGTCCCATGCGTATTCGGGTGCGACGCACGGGCGGGTTCGCGGGCATCGAGCGCCGGGCCGAGGTGGAGACCTCGGGACGGGCCGATGTCCAGGAGTGGCACGCCCTGGCCGAGCGGGCGCTCGCCGCAGGCCGGGGCACGCCGCCGGCCGGGGTACCGGACGGCTTCAGCTACGAGATCACGGTGGACGGCAGGACCGTATACTGCGCGGACCCCTGGCTGACCGAGGAACAGCGGACGCTGGTCTCACGGGTGCTGAAGGAAGGCGCCTGACCCTCCCGGCCCGAGGCAGCGGCCCGTCCGCCGCGCGACGCGCCCGACCGTCCCTTCGGATACAACGGTCAGTTCGTTCCCGGCCGTTGACTTCCGTTACCGACGGTAAGGATGATCCGGCGCATGGTGACGAACCCGATACCTCAGTTCCCGGCCGGATTCCTGTGGGGCGTGTCGACCTCGGCCCACCAGATCGAGGGGGCGGCGGACGAGCGCGAGCCCTCCGTGTGGGACGTGTTCACCGCCGAGCCGGGGCGGGTGAAGGACGGCTCGACCGCGGCGGTGGCCTGCGACTCCTACCACCGCTACCCCGAGGACGTGGCGCTCCTGGCCGGTCTCGGCGTGGACGCGTACCGCTTCTCGGTCTCCTGGCCGCGGGTGAACTCCGCCGACGGCCTCGACCACTACGACCACCTGGTCGACGCGCTGTGCGCGGCGGGCGTACGGCCGGTGGTGACCCTGTTCCACTGGGACCTGCCGGTGACGCTGGACTGGCTGGAACGGGACACGGCGTCCCGCTTCGCCGAGTACGTCTCGGCCGTCGCCGAGCGCCTGGGCGACCGTGTCACCAAGTGGATCACGCTCAACGAGCCCGCCGAGCACACATTGCTGGGCCATGCGCTCGGGGTCCACGCACCGGGCAGGCGGCTGATGTTCGACGCGCTGCCGGTGGCCCACCACCAACTGCTCGCCCACGGCCTGGCCGTACGGGCCCTGCGCGCGGCCGGAGCGGGCGACATCGGGATCGCCAACTCCCACGGCCCGACCTGGCCGGCATCCGAGAAGCCGGAGGACATGGAGGCCGCGGAGTTCTACGACGTCCTGCTCAACCGGCTGTTCTCCGACCCCCTCCTGCTGGGCCGTTACCCCGAGGGCATCGGCGAGCTGATGCCGGGCGACGCCGAAGCCGATCTCAAAGTGATCGCGGAGCCGATCGACTGGTACGGGATCAACTACTACGCGCCGACGAAGGTGGGCGCGCCGCTGGGCGCGGAGATCGAGTTCGGCGGCCTCTCGCTCCCCGCCGGACTTCCCTTCTCGGTCCGGGAGATCGAGGGCCGCCCGGTCACGGATTTCGGGTGGCCGGTGGTCCCGGAGGCGCTCACCGAGTTGCTGACCGGATTCCGCGAGCGGTACGGGGACCGGCTCCCGCCCCTCGTCATCACCGAGAACGGCTGCTCGTACGAGGGCGTCGACGACCAGGAGCGCATCGCCTACCTGGACGGCCACATACGGGCGCTGCACCGGGCGATCGAGGCGGGGGTCGACGTACGCGGCTACTTCGTGTGGTCGCTGCTGGACAACTTCGAGTGGGCCGAGGGATGCGCGCGCCGCTTCGGGCTGGTGCACACGGACTACGAGACGCTGGATCGGACCCCCAAGGCGTCCTATGCGTGGCTGCGCGACCTGCTGCGGGCGCAGAGATGACGACGGCCGAGCGGCCCGTGGACGCCCTCGCCGAGCCCGCCGAGCGGGTCGGCCGGGGCTGGACCTCGGCCCTGGCGCTGGCCAACGGGGCGATCTGGGTCGGCTGGTACGGCCCGCTGCAGATCCTGCTCGCCTCCCAGGCCGAGGATTTCGCTCCGGGCTCCGGCATGTCCAAGGAGACGATGCTGGCCTGGGTGACGGGCGCCGGCGCGATGGTGTCGCTGGTCGCGAACCCGTTCTTCGGCGCGCTGTCGGATCGCACCACCGCCCGCTGGGGCCGTCGTACGCCGTGGATCGTGGCCGGGGTGGCGGGCGGGGCGCTGTCGCTCCTGCTGCTGGCCGGGGCGGACGGGGTGCGGACCATGGTGCTCGGCTGGTGCCTGGTCCAGCTGACGCTGAACGCGGCCTTCGCGGCGGTGACGGCGGCGGTGCCCGACCGGGTGCCGCGGCTCCAGCGGGGCTCGGTGGGTGGCTGGCTGGGCGCGGCGCAGATCCTGGGCGTGGTCGGCGGGACCGGCCTGGCGACGGCGGCAGGGGGCATCGGCGCCGGCTATGCGGCGTGCGCGGTGTTCATGGTGGTGGGCGTGCTGCCGTACGTCCTGCGTCATCAGGATCTGCGGCTGCCGGCGTCGGCCCGGCCGCCGTGGTCCTGGCGGGGCTTTCTGGCCGGGTTCTGGCTGAGCCCCAGCCGCCACCCCGACCTGGGCTGGGCGTGGCTGACCCGCTTCCTGATCAATCTCAGCAACGCGCTGGTGCTGCTGTATCTGCTGTACTACCTGCGGGACCGCATCGGCTACCACGACCCCGACCGGGGCGTCCTCGTCCTCACCGCGGTCAACGGCGCGACCCTCCTCGCCACGGTCGTCGTCGGCGGCGTCTGGTCGGACCGGGTGGGCCGCCGCAAGCCGTTCGTGATCTGGTCTGGGGTGCTGATGGCGATCGCCACGGCCGCCCTGTCCGGCTGGCAGAGCTGGACCGGGACCGTCGTCGCGGCGGCCGTCCTGGGCGTGGGCTTCGGGGTCTTCACATCGGTCGACTTCGCGCTGATGACCCATGTTCTGCCGAAGGCCCTGGACCGCGGGAAGGACCTGGGGGTCATCAACGTGGCCAACGCCCTCCCCCAGGTCGCCGCCCCGGCCCTGGCCGCGCCGATCGTGACGTACCTGGGCGGCTACCGTGTGCTGTACCTGGTGGCGGCGGTGATCGGGCTGGCCGGAGCGCTGCTCGTGGGGCGGATCCGGGGCGTGGACTGATGCCGGAGCGCCCAGGGGCCGAGGCCGTGCACATCGCGGGTACAACGGGCGGACCCCGGCGGCACGGCGAGGCACGAGCCCTGATCGCACATGGGAAACTCCGGCCTCGAAAAGCCCTACGGCCTTGTCAGTACCGCGTCGTACCCTTGGAACCGCGAGGCCGCCCACAGCTGTGCGGCCGTGACGAGGAGGAACCGCAGGCCTACAGGCCGGCCCATGACTCAGACACCCACAGCTCGTACCCCTGCGCAGGGGCAGGCGAGAACGCAGATCACGGTCCCCGCCAAGCACCCCATGGTGATGGTGCTGGGTTCCGGCGACTCCCTGCTGCGCGTGATCGAGACGGCCTTCCCGGGGGTCGACATCCATGTCCGGGGCAATGAGATCAGCGCGGTCGGCGACCCGGCGGATGTCGCCCTGATCCAGCGCCTGTTCGCAGAGATGATGCTGGTGCTCCGCACCGGGCAGCCGATGACGGAGGACGCAGTGGAACGCTCGATCGCCATGCTCCGGGCGAGCGACGACGGTGAGGGCGACGGACCGGAGACCCCGGCTGAGGTACTGACGCAGAACATCCTGTCCTCCCGCGGCCGCACGATCCGCCCCAAGACCCTCAACCAGAAGCGGTACGTGGACGCGATCGACAAGCACACGATCGTCTTCGGCATCGGTCCCGCGGGTACCGGCAAGACCTATCTCGCCATGGCGAAGGCGGTGCAGGCCCTGCAGTCCAAGCAGGTCAACCGCATCATTCTGACCCGCCCTGCGGTGGAGGCGGGCGAGCGCCTCGGCTTCCTGCCCGGCACGCTGTACGAGAAGATCGACCCGTATCTGCGCCCGCTCTACGACGCGCTGCACGACATGATCGACCCCGACTCGATCCCACGGCTCATGGCCGCCGGCACGATCGAGGTCGCACCGCTGGCCTACATGCGTGGCCGGACCCTGAACGACGCCTTCATCATCCTCGACGAGGCCCAGAACACGAGCCCCGAACAGATGAAGATGTTCCTCACCCGCCTCGGCTTCGACTCGAAGATCGTGATCACGGGTGACGTGACGCAGGTCGACCTGCCGAACGGCACCAAGAGCGGCCTGCGGCAGGTCCAGGAGATCCTGGAAGGCGTCGAGGACGTCCACTTCTCCCGGCTGTCGTCCCACGATGTCGTACGGCACAAGCTCGTCGGCCGTATCGTCGACGCCTACGAGAAGTACGACAGCCAGAACGGCACCGAGAACGGCACTCACAAGCCCGGCCGCGGCAAGGCCGGGCACGCGCACAAGGGGAAGTAGACCAGCAGCACCATGTCGATCGACGTCAACAACGAGTCCGGCACCGAGGTCGACGAGCAGGCGATCCTCGACATCGCCCGCTACGCGCTCGCGCGGATGCGCATCCACCCCCTCTCCGAGCTCTCGGTGATCGTCGTGGACGCCGCCGCCATGGAACAGCTGCACGTCCAGTGGATGGACCTGCCCGGGCCGACGGATGTCATGTCCTTCCCCATGGACGAGCTGCGGCCGCCGTCCAAGGACGACGACGAGCCGCCGCAGGGGCTGCTCGGCGACATCGTGCTGTGCCCTGAGGTTGCCGCCAAGCAGGGCGCCGAGGCACCGACGCAGCACTCCATGGACGAGGAGCTCCAGCTCCTGACGGTCCATGGGGTGCTGCACCTGCTCGGCTACGACCACGAGGAGCCCGACGAGAAGGCCGAGATGTTCGGCCTCCAGGCGGCCATCGTGGACGGCTGGCGCGCGGAGAAGGGAGTGTCCGGCCCGTCCCCGGCCCCGACCGTGTCATGAGTCCCCAAATCGTCATCGGCGCGATCGCTCTGATCGTCGTCGCCTGGCTCGCCGCGTGCGCGGAGGCAGGCCTCGCGCGGGTGTCCAGCTTCCGCGCCGAGGAGGCCGTACGCAGCGGCCGGCGCGGCAGCGCCAAGCTCGCCGAGATCGCCGCGGACCCGACGCGTTATCTGAACGTGGCGCTGCTCGTCCGCGTCGCCTGCGAGATGGCCGCCGCCGCGCTCGTGACGTTCGCCTGCCTCAGGGAGTTCGACAACACCGCCGAGGCACTCCTGGTCGCGATCGCGGTGATGGTCCTCGTGTCGTACGTCGCCGTCGGGGTCTCCCCGCGCACCATCGGCCGCCAGCACCCGCTGAACACGGCGACGGTGGCGGCGTACGTCCTCGTGCCACTGGCCCGGATCATGGGCCCGATCCCCTCCCTCCTCATCCTCATCGGCAACGCCCTCACCCCCGGCAAGGGCTTTCGCCGCGGCCCCTTCGCCTCCGAGGCGGAACTGCGCGCGCTGGTCGATCTCGCGGAGAAGGAGTCCCTCATCGAGGCCGAGGAGCGCCGCATGGTGCACTCGATCTTCGAGCTGGGCGACACCCTCGTTCGGGAGGTGATGGTCCCGCGGACGGACCTGGTGGTCATCGAGCGCTACAAGACCATTCGCCAGGCACTGACCCTGGCCCTCAGGTCCGGCTTCTCGCGCATCCCGGTCACCGGCGAGAGCGAGGACGACATCGTCGGGATGGTGTATCTGAAGGACCTGGCCCGCAAGACGCACATCAGCCGCGACGCCGAGTCCGAGCTGGTGTCCACCGCCATGCGGCCCGCCACCTTCGTGCCCGACACCAAGAACGCCGGCGACCTGCTGCGCGAGATGCAGAAGGACCGCAACCACGTCGCCGTCGTCATCGACGAGTACGGCGGCACCGCCGGGATCGTGACCATCGAGGACATCCTCGAGGAGATCGTCGGCGAGATCACCGACGAGTACGACCGCGAGCTGCCGCCCGTCGAGGACCTGGGCGAGGACCGCTACCGGGTCACCGCCCGCCTCGACATCGGGGACCTCGGCGAACTCTACGGCCTCGAGGCCTACGACGACGAGGACGTGGAGACGGTCGGCGGACTGCTCGCGAAGGCGCTGGGCCGGGTGCCCATCGCCGGTGCCTCGTCGGTGGTGGAACTCCCCGACGGACGCGAGCTGCGTCTGACCGCCGAGGCCGCGGCCGGCCGCCGGAACAAGATCGTGACGGTGCTGGTGGAACCGGTGGGCCCGGCCGAGCCCCCGCAGGAGGAGCCGAAGCCGGAATGACCCCACAGGAGTTGCGCGCGTTCTGCCTGTCGTTCGACGCGTCGGTCGAGGACTTCCCCTTCAACCCCCAGACCTCGGTCTTCAAGGTCCTGGGCAGGCTCTTCGCCCTGACGAACCTGGACGCGCGTCCCCTCACAGTCAACCTCAAGTGCGACCCCGAGGACGCGGTGCGGCTGCGTACCGAGCACGAGGGCCTGATCGTCGCGGGCTGGCACATGAACAAGCGCCACTGGAACACCGTCACCGTGGACGGCGAGCTCCCGGACCGCCTCGTCCGGGAGCTCATCGAGGACTCGTACGACCTCGTCGTCGCCGGACTTCCGCGAGCCGACCGCCTTCGCCTCGACCGTCCCTGACGCGGGCCGGCCCCGGGCGTTGTACCCCGTGGCCGGTCGGCCGGGACGGTTCTTCGTATGCTCAGGGCATGACGGAAAGCAATGCGCTCGACCCCGAGGACCGCAAGATCGTCACCCTGGCCCGTTCCGTACGGGCCCGCAACGGCGTGCCCGAGGGGGCCGCCGTGCGGGACGAGACCGGGCGCACGTATGCCGCCGGGACCGTCGCCCTGGAGTCGCTGACGCTGAGCGCACTGCAGACGGCGGTGGCCATGGCGGTGGCGTCCGGGGCGAGGTCCTTGGAGGCCGCGGCGGTCGTGACCGTGTCGGAGTCCGCGTCCGTGGAGGACCGGGCGGCGGTGCGGGACCTCGGCGGACCCGAGACTCCGGTGCTGGTGGCTTCGCCCGACGGGGTGGTGCGGCAGACCGTCCCGGCGGGCTGAGTCCCCGGGGAGCGCCGACCCGGGCCTCGATGCGCCCCGCTGGACTTCGGCCGATGTTCCCGACCCTCGAAGGGACCGCCCGGCGTCCCTTGTCATCCCAAGGCTCCCGTGCCTCAGGAGAATTCCTGGTTCCGGCGGACCGTCGGACGATCCGCCGCGTGGCCTGCCGCATCCCGGACCGAGGGACCCCACCGGCCCGCAGAGCCGTGGGCCGGTCGCGCCTGGACGCGGTGCGGCACCGGTTCCCTTCAGCACAACGGCACCTGACGAGCCATCAGACACCGGTCACCCGCCCGCACGACCGGGTGACCGCGGGACCGTGACGAGCGGGCCGGCGGTCAGAGGGCGTCGGGGCCCCGCTCACCCGTCCGTACCCGCACCACCGTGTCGACCGGTACCGCCCACACCTTCCCGTCCCCGATCTTCCCCGTCTGGGCGGCCTTCACGATCGTGTCGATGACAGCGTCGGCGTCCACGTCCTCGACCACGACCTCGATCCGGACCTTGGGCACGAGGTCGACCCGGTACTCGGCGCCGCGGTACACCTCGGTGTGACCGCGCTGGCGGCCGTAGCCGCTCGCCTCGGTCACCGTCAGTCCGTGCACGCCGAGTTCCTGGAGGGCCGTCTTGACCGTGTCGAGGCGGAACGGCTTGACGATGGCGGTGATGAGCTTCATGCCGGGGAGGTGACCTTCTGCGTGGGGGCGGGAGCGAAGTGGGCGACCGGGACGCCGTGGCCCAGGACGCCGTGATCGTAGGCGTTCCCGGCGTGCGCCGTAAGGGGCCCCGGCCGGTGTACCAAGGCGCTCTCGGTCGCGTACGGGCATCCTTTCGTGACGTTGCGTGGCCCGCCGGCGTTTCCGGGAAGGCACCGGCTCCCGGGTGCGGCCGGAGCGTGCGGAGGGGCTCCGTGGATCAGGGAGAATGGGCGCCATGAGCGTTCGCACCCAGTCTTCCGAGCCGACCGAGGCCGTCCACCGGGCGGGATTCGCCTGTTTCGTGGGCCGTCCCAACGCGGGCAAGTCCACTCTCACGAACGCTCTGGTCGGGCAGAAGGTGGCGATCACCTCGAACCGGCCGCAGACGACACGGCACACGGTACGGGGCATCGTGCACCGCCCCGACGCGCAGCTGATCCTGGTGGACACCCCAGGTCTGCACAAACCGCGGACGCTGCTGGGCGAGCGGCTCAACGACGTCGTCCGCACGACATGGGCCGAGGTGGATGTGATCGGCTTCTGTCTGCCGGCCGACCAGAAGATCGGCCCCGGTGACCGCTTCATCGCCAAGGAGCTGGCGGGGATCAAGAAGACCCCGAAGGTCGCGATCGTCACCAAGACCGATCTCGTGGACTCCAAGGCCCTGGCGGAACAGCTGATCGCGATCGACCGGCTGGGCGAGGAGCTGGGGATCACCTGGGCGGAGATCGTGCCGGTGTCGGCAACCGCGAACAAGCAGGTGGACCTGCTGGCGGACCTGCTGATCCCGCTGCTGCCCGAGGGGCCCGCACTCTACCCCGAGGGCGATCTGACGGACGAGCCGGAGCAGATCATGGTGGCGGAGCTGATCCGCGAGGCGGCGCTGGAGGGCGTGCGCGACGAGCTGCCGCACTCGATCGCGGTGGTGGTGGAGGAGATGCTCCCGCGCGAGGACCGCCCGGCGGACAAGCCGCTCCTCGACATCCACGCGAACGTCTACATCGAGCGGCCCAGCCAGAAGGGGATCATCATCGGGCCGAAGGGCAAGCGACTGAAGGAGGTCGGCATCAAGTCCCGCAAGCACATCGAGGCGCTGCTCGGGACCCCGGTGTTCCTCGACCTCCATGTCAAGGTGGCCAAGGACTGGCAGCGGGACCCGAAGCAGCTGCGCCGTCTGGGCTTCTGAGCGGCTCCCCCGTACGTCGCGCGGGACGGCCCGCGCTCACGTCGGCCGGCGGAATCCGATCGTCGGCACGGCCCGCCGCCGCGGCCACGGCTCGACACGCCCCTCCGGCACCAGCCGTTCCAGGAACGCGTACCGGCTGAGCGCCGCGGGGTCCTGGTCCTCGTACGACTGGACTCTGCGCCACCACGCCGCGATCTCGGCCCAGCCGGGCGCCGAGAGCGAGCCGCCGAACTCCTGCACCGAGAGCGCCGCCGTCAGACCGGCGAAGGCGAGGCGGTCGGCCAGCGGCCATGCGGCCAGCGTGCCGGTCACGAAGCCCGCCACGAAGACATCGCCCGCCCCCGTGGGATCCAGCGCCTCGACCGCGATCGCTGGCACAGCGGCGGTCTCCCCGGTGCGGCCGTCCACGGCGTACGCCCCGTCCGCGCCGAGGGTGACGACGGCCAGCGGCACGCGTTCGGTCAGCGCGTGGGCGGCAGCGCGGGGGCAGTCGGTGCGCGTGTACCGCATGGCCTCCTGCGCGTTCGGCAGGAACGCCTCGCAGTGTTCGAGGTCGGCGAGGCCGGTCAGGTCCCACGCGCCGGTGTCGTCCCAGCCCACATCGGCGAAGACACGGGTGCCCTGTCTGGCCGCCTCGGCGATCCAGGGGGCGCGTCGGCCCGGGGTCAGTGCGGCGACGGCGGCCCGGGCCCGGGGCGGGCAGGCGGGGGCCGGTTCCTCGGGCGGCGGCTCATGGCCGTGGGAGACCATCGTCCGCTCGCCCTCGTAGGCCATGGAGACGGTGACCGGGGAGTGCCATCCGGACACCCTCCGAGAGATCGAGAGGTCGATGCCCTCGCCCTGCTCCAGCTCGTCCCAGCAGTACTCGCCATAGTGGTCGTCGCCGAACGCGGCGGCCAGGGAGGTCTTCAGGCCGAGACGGGCCAGCGCCGCCGCCATGTTGGCCACGCCACCGGGGCTCGACCCCATCCCGCGGGCCCAGGACTCGGTCCCCCGCATCGGGGCGGACTCGAGCCCGGTGAAGATGATGTCGAGGAAGACCGTCCCCGTGAGGTAGACGTCGCAGGGCGGATCCCCGGGCGCCCGCAGGGCGGCGAGAGGATCGACGTGGGGATGGTGGTGCGGCCCGTCCCCGATGTGGGGGTGGTGGTGCGGTCCCTCTCCGGCGGTCGCGGTCACGGTGGGCTCCCTGACATGGTGCGGATCCAGCCAGTGTGCACCAAACGACCCGGTGGGCGGCGGTGCCTGCGCGCCGCCGTGGGGGTCACCAGCGGGGCACCACCGGCGTGCCACTCGGGATGCGCGACGCGCATCGCCGCATCGTCGTCGCGGTCGCGCAGGGTGCCGTCGTCGGCGAGCCACCGCTCGTGCAGTGCGGCCAGCCGGTCGCGGTCCAGGGTGACGCCGAGCCCCGGAGCGTCGGACACGGCGAACGCACCGTCCCGGAAGGCGAGGCGCTCGGTGATGACGTCCTCGGACTGCCAGGGGTAGTGGGTGTCGCAGGCGTGGTGGAGGTCGGGCACCGTCGCGGCCACATGGGTCATCGCGGCGAGGGAGATGCCGAGGTGCGTGTTGGAGTGCATGGACGATCGTGGTGGTGATGAGGGAGATCCGGGCCAGGATCGAGGGGATCGCACGGGGCGGCGCATCGGCGCTGAAACCGGAGCGATCCGGACCGCCTGGCAACCGAAAGACAACACTTCTGCCCGACCCCACCAGCATCAAACCTATATGTGATGCACATCACGCATCCCGCACTTCTTCTTGAACCGCGTGCTTGATACAAATTGCCCGCGCGTTCCTGTCGTTCGACGGACGGCGCCCCAACCCCCCGCTTTTCCGCCGCTCCTTCCGCACGCCCTGGAACGCCCGTGTTCTCCCGCCCCGCCCCGCCCTGGCCCCTCGTCGCCCTTTTCACGGCCGGGTATCTCGCCGCGTACCTCCTGCCCACCACCGTCGGCAGGCTCGACTCGGGCCTTCCGCTCTCCCCCACCGAGGCCGGATCCATCGGCAGTGCTCTGCTGCTGAGTTCGGCCTGTGCGGGCTTCCTGCTCGCCGCACACGTCCACCGGATCGGCCCCCGCCGGCTCGCCCGTGCCGGGCTGCTGCTCACCGCCGCCGGATACGGCACGGCCGCGCTCAGCCACAGCATCCCCGTGGTCGTCGCGGGAGCGGCGGCCGGCGGGTTCGGCTCCGGTACGGCCACCACCGTCGCCGCGACCGGCATCGCCGCCGAGCGCGACCCGCACCGCACCTCCACGCTCGGCCTGCTCGGTGTCTCCGCGCTCGCCGGAGTGATCTATCTCACGGTTCCCCATCTCGGCCCGGGCCACGGACTCCCGCTCGCCGCGATCGCGCTCACCGCACTGCTGGTGTGGCCCGCGACCGGGCGCCTGTCCGCACCGGCGCGTGCCGCCACGGCTCTGCGCGGGACCGGACAGACCGGCCGCCTGCCCCACACTCGCACCGGCATCGTCCTCGCCGCCGGCATTCTGTGCTGGTCGCTCGCGCAGAACGCGTTGTGGGGCGTCAGCGGGCGCATCGGCCTCACCCAGGCGCACCTCACGGAGGTGACCGTCGGCGCCGTCTTCGCCATCGCCCTCGGCGTCGGCCTGCTCGGCGTGATCGGCGCGGGGGCGCTCGGCCCGCGTCTGGGCCGTGCCCTCCCCATCGGCGCGGGCACCGCGCTGATCGCCGGCTGTATCGCGCTCAGCGCCTCCGCCACCGGCCTCGGCACCTTCGCGACCGGCGAGATCGCCTGGAACACGCTCTACCCGATCGTCCTGTCGTATCTGATCGGCCTCGCCGCCTCCCTCGACCAGCGCGGCCGCTGGGCGGTCCTCGTGGGCTCGGCCTCCTCGCTCGGCACGGCGGCGGGCCCCCTGGCCGGCAGCCTGCTGTCCGCGCGGGCGGGCTTTCCGGCGATGGGCGCGATCCTCGCCGTCGGCCTGCTCGCCATCACCCTCCCGCTGACCGCGGTCGCCCTGCACACCGGCGGCCGTCCGCTCCTGCCCGGCGCGGCACGCCGTCGCACCTCGGCCGTCGTGGTGGCCGTCACCACGGGCACCCCCTCGGGCGCGGTTCCGCCGACCGTCTGCGCTCCGGAGCAGACGGTCGTGGAGATCCCTCTCGACGCAACGGCGGTGGCTGCGCAAGGGGAGTACGACACGGCGGGGCCCCGGCAGGCGGGCGCCGCACCGGGGCCCGGAACCGTCTAGTG
>NZ_JAYWVC010000155.1:0-19511 GCF_036281785.1 Streptomyces chiangmaiensis
CCGTTTCCTGCCCTGCTCCGCAGGGGCCCGATTCCTCCCCGGCCTGAAGGCCGGGGCATCCTCGGAGGTATTTGGTGACGTCACCGGCGGTCCGTACACGGCCGACGAGCACACCCCACCTTGCCTACCGGGGCGCCACCACGTTCCGGCAAGCGCGAGTCACCCGTCGGCTCAGATGCCTGGCCCGGACGAGCGCGGGAGCGGACGGTTCGTCAGCCCTGGGGCACCGGACCAGTGGAGGCGCGTTCGACCAGCGCACAGCCGAGAAGCAGTGACCGGGGCGGCCCCGGCTGGTCGATGCACTTCAGCAGCATGCGTGCGGCCTCGGCGCCGATTTCCTGCTGGGGCACGTGCACGGTCGTCAGCGGTGGGGTCATCCGCGTCAGGAACGGCATGTCGTTGAAACCCGCCACGGACATGTCCTCAGGGCAGCGCAGCCCGAACGCCGCCAGTGCGTCCAGTGCCCCGAGTGCCAGAAGGTCGTTCGCAGCGAACACGGCTGTGGGACGTTCGGGCCCTCGGTACGTGGCCAGGAGTTTGTCCATGGCCGCCGTACCCGCGGCTTCGCTGAATCCCGTGGCGTCGATGACGGGGGTGTTGCGGGGGTCCAGCCCGGCCTGTTCACAGGAGTCGAGGAAGGTGCGGCGCCGGATGAGTCCGGTCGACAGCTCCTGCGGGCCCGCGAGGTGTGCGATGCGTCGGTGACCGAGACCGGTGAGGTGCCGGACGACGGCGTGGACGCCGGCCGCCTCGTCCGCCGTGACCGACGGTGTGTGCCGACTGTCCAGGACTCGGTTGACGAGCACCATCGGCACCCCGTCCGCCGCCGCGCGCGCCAGCAGGGGGTGTTTGCGGCGCGCGGTCGCGACCACGAAGCCGTCACACTGGCGGCCTCGCAACTCCGCGAAGAGCCGCGCTTCCTTGTCTTCATCGTTGTCCGTGCTGACCAGCAGCGCCGAGTAACCCTTGACGGCGAGCGCCTCCTCCACGCCTCTGACGATGGGTGGGAAGAGGGGGTTGGTGAGGTCGGGGATGAGGATCGCGACCATCCGCGAGCGCCGGGTACGCAGGGCACGTGCGACGGAGTTCGGCTGGTAACCCAGGCTTTCGGCCGCGACCAGGACCCGCTTGACCGTCTCCGCCGACACCCGGTGGCGGGTGTCGGGATTCAGAGCTCTTGACGCCGTACCGGGGTGGACGCCGGCCGCTCGTGCCACGTCGCTCAACCTCGTCACATCTCCCACCGTATGCCGGAGGCAGCGCGATGACAATGGATTGCATCAGGAGCCTGCCGCAGACCTTGACACCCCTTGGCGACCAGCCTAACTTCGCCGCAACCGATTGCGTAGCAGTGCGGCACGACAGTCTGCGGCGCACTGTTGTATCGCCCCGAATGGCCATGAATTTCCCTCTCTTCGAGCGTAGGGACGGCTCGCTGTGGAAGACAATCGATTGCCATTGATGGTCAGAGGACACCGCCGCCGCCGTGGGGTCTTGGCGGCCCTGGCGGCCGCGACCGCGGCGGCGCTGGCCGCCTGCGGGCCCGCGACCGGCGGGCCCGCCCAGGGAGCGGGCGACGGACCCGGCAAGGGCACGCTGACGATCGGCGTCTCGCTCTCCCTGACAGGGGACTTCGCCGATCCCGGCAAGGCCGCCAAGCGCGGTTACGACCTGTGGGCCTCCGACGTCAACGCCCGCGGTGGTGTGCTCGGGCGCAAGGTCTCCCTCAAGGTCGTCGACGACACGTCCAATCCGAACCAGGTCACGACGAACTACACCAACCTCATCACGAAGGACAAGGTCGATCTGGTCATCGGCCCGTACTCCAGCCTGCTGACCATCCCGGCCTCGCAGGTGGCCAAGCGCTACGGATACGCCTTCCTCGAGCCGGCCGGCGGTGGGCCGAAGGTGTTCGCCCAGCACCTGGACAACCTGTTCTTCGTCCAGCCCGCGGCCATCGTCAAACAGGGCGACATATTCGTCGACTACCTGCTCTCGCTGCCGCCCGCCAAGCGCCCCAAGACCGCCGCGTTCGCGTCACTTGACGACCCGTTCGCCGCCCCGCTGGCCGACAACGTCCGCAAGCGCCTGGAAGCGGCCGGCATCAAGACCGTGTACGCCCAGACCTACCCCGACAACCTCACCGACCTGACCCCCGTGATCGCCAAGGTGGCGGCTGCCAAGCCCGATCTGCTCGTCTCCGGCACGCAGTCCGAGGATGCCTACGCTCAGGTCAAGGCGATGATCCAGCTGGGCTTCAACCCCCGCTGGCTGTTCGTCTCCAACGGCGCCAACAACCCAGTGGAGTTCCCCGACAAGGTCGGCGAGGACAACACCGAGGGCATCTTCACCACCGGCGACTGGTTCGCCGGCTCCCAGCAGCCCGGCGCTCCCGGGTTCGTCAAGGCGTACCTGGCCAAGTACGGCGGCCAGGAGAACGACATCGACACCACCAGCGCCGAGGCGTACTCAGTCGGCACGCTGATCGAGCAGGTCGCGAAGAAGACCGGGAAGCTCGACAACGAGACCCTCATCTCCGCGCTGCACTCCGGCACTTGGCGGACACCGGTGGGCGACCTGTCTTGGGACGCAAACGGCGAGCCGAAGGGCCACTACACCCTCGTCCAGTGGCAGAAGCACCGGCTGACACCGGTCTACCCGGCCGGTACCGCGGCCGCCGGCCCACTGACCGCGAAGCCGGCCTGGGGGGAGTGAGCGGTTGTGCACACCCTCCTCCAGGCGATCCTCCTGGGCATCCTCACGGGTGGTGTCTACGCCCTGATGGCCAGCGGCCAGACCCTCGTCTTCGGCATCATGCGGGTGATCAACCTGGCGCAGGGCGCGCTGGTGGTCCTCAGCGCCTACCTCTCGTACACCCTGTTCACCTGGGCCGGGATCGACCCGTTCCTCGGCATCCTGATCGTCACCCCAGTGATGTTCGCGGTCGGGGTCGCCGTGCAGTGGGTATTCCTCCGGCCGCTCAAGAGTGGAGACGGCGAACTCAGCCTGCTCGTCATGTTCGCCGTCGCCCTGGCCGTCGAAGGCGTGCTCGCGTCGGTCTACAAGACGACCTATCGCTCCATCAACACCGGCTACCGCGACGCCGCCTGGCACCTGGGCGACTACCGGCTGCCGGTGACCCGGCTGGCGGCCTTCGGGCTGTCCCTCGCCGTCCTGGGCGGGCTGTGGCTGCTGTTGCACCGTACGCGCTTCGGCGCCTCGGTGCGGGCCACGGTGCAGAACCCGACCGCGGCGCGGCTGCTCGGTGTCAACCCCGAACGCATCTCCGCACTCGGCTTCGGCCTGGGCACGGCGACCGCGGGAGCCGCCGGCGCGGTGTTCGGACTGGTCTACCCCTTCAACTCGGGCAGTCACTACGACCTCATCGCGCGGCTCCTGGCGATCGTCGTGCTCGGTGGACTCGGCAGCCTCGGCGGAGCCGTCGCGGCGGGCGTGCTGATGGGAGTGGCCGAGGCGGTGGTGGCCGCGACCTGGTCACCGTCGTGGGCCGGATTCACCTTCTTCGCGGCGCTGCTCCTCGTCCTGTTGCTGCGGCCGCAGGGGCTGTTCGGGACTCGGCTTCGGGGGGCGCTGTGACCTCTACTCTCTCCGCGACGCCCGTGACCGCCGCCCCCCGCTCCGGATTCGTACGCCGTCCGAGGCTGTGGCGCATCGCGCTGCCGGTCGTCGTCTTCGCGGCGCTGCTGGCCGTGCCCTGGACCGTCGGCCAACCGTGGATCGTCAACCTGCTGATCTTCACACTCATGTACGCCACGATGGCGAGCGCCTGGAACCTGGTGGGCGGCCTCGCCGGCTATCCCTCCCTCGGCCACGCGGCGTTCTTCGGCATCGGCGCCTACGTGGAGGCGATCTGGTTCCACAACCATCCGCCCGTCACCGGCTGGGAGCCCTTCCTCGCGCTGCCTGCCGTGGCCGCCGGTACAGCGCTGGTGGGGCTGCCGGTCGCATGGATCGCCATGCGTACTCGGGCCGCCACCTTCGCGATCGTCACGATCACACTGGTCTTCGTAGTTCAGACCCTCGCGTTCAACGCCCGCGGGCTCACCGGGGGAGCCCAGGGCATCGGGATCGGGCCGGCCCCTTTCGGCGTCGCCTACTTCGCCTTCCCCTTCTACTACGTGCTGGTGGCCCTGCTCGCCGTCGCCGTCGCGGTGACCGCCCTCGTCATGCGATCCCGGCTGGGGCTGATCCTGGCGACCGTCCGCGACGACGAGGACAAGTCCCGCGGTGTCGGGGCCCCCACGGCGGTGGCCAAGCTGGCGGCGTTCGCGCTGTCGGTCGGCCTCACCGGTGCGGTGGGCGCGGTGTGGGCGTACTACGTGTCCTTCGTCT
Source organism: Streptomyces chiangmaiensis (assembly GCF_036281785.1). Lineage (NCBI taxonomy): Bacteria > Bacillati > Actinomycetota > Actinomycetes > Kitasatosporales > Streptomycetaceae > Streptomyces > Streptomyces chiangmaiensis. The sequence goes on from NZ_JAYWVC010000155.1 coordinate 4,354, forward strand.
ATCCGCCGTTCGCGGTGGACCCGCTGGTGACCATCGGCATGGTGCTCATGGTGTACCTGGGCGGGCGGGGGACGCTGTGGGGGCCGGTGCTCGGGGCGTTCCTCGTCGTGCCCGTGCAGCAGTACCTCGCCTACCGACTCGGAGCCAACTCGCTGCACCTGGTGGGATACGCAGCCCTGTTCCTCGTCGTGATGCTCGTCCTTCCCCGGGGCGTCCTGCCCTCACTGGCGGACCGGCTCGGGAAGCGGGTGAGCGGACGATGACGACACTCCTCGAAGTGCGCGGTCTGACCAAGTCCTTCGGCGGAGTGCGGGCGGTGGACGACTGCTCGTTCGACGTCGAGGAAGGATCGGTGACAGCGCTCATCGGTCCCAACGGGTCAGGGAAGACAACCGCGTTCAACATGATCACCGGCTATCTGCCCGCCGACTCCGGCTCGCTCCGGTTCGCGGGCACCCCATACCGGCGGCCGGACCCGGCGAAGCTCTACCGCCGCGGACTCACTCGCACGTTCCAGCAGGCCCGGATCTTCGGCTCGCTCAGCGTACGGGAGAACCTGATCGCCGCCGCGGGACACCGCTGGACCGCACTGCTCGGCCCGCGCGCCGCCCGGGCCGACCGGGCACGCGCCGACGAGTTGCTGGACGACTTCGGCCTGTCCGAGAAGGCCGACCTGAAGGCGGCCGAACTCTCCTACGGCCAGCGCAAGCTGTGCGAGTTCGCCGCGGTGCTGATGGCGCAGCCCCGGCTGGTGCTGCTCGACGAACCCACCGCGGGCGTCAACCCGGTGATGATCGAGACGATGGAGCGCCATGTGCGCACCAGGAACGAGCAGGGAGTGACCTTCCTGATCGTCGAGCACGACATGCCGCTGGTGATGCGGTTGTGCGACCCCGTCGTCGTCCTCGACCGCGGCCGACCCATCGCCGCCGGCAGACCCGCCGACATCCAGGCCGATCCCCGGGTGCTCGACGCCTATCTGGGGGAATGATGACCCACACCACCTCCGAACCCGCGAAGGCACTGCTCACCCTGGACGGCGTCACAGCCGGATACGGCGCGGGCCTGATCCTGCGGGGCATCGACCTGACGGTCACCGCCGGACAGGTCACCTGCCTCATCGGGCCCAACGGCTCGGGCAAGTCCACGACCCTGAAGACGATCTCGGGGCTGCTGAAGCCGGCCTCCGGAACCGTCACCTTCCAGGGGGAGGACATCTCGCGGCTCAATGCCAGGCAACGGCTCCTGCGGGGCATCGTCCATGTGCCGCAGGACCGCAGCCTCTTCCCGGCGATGACCGTGCGGGAGAACGTCGAGATGGGCGGCTACGTGCTGCGCGACCGGCGCCTGGTCGCCGAGCGCTGGGAGCACATCGCCGCCTCCTTCCCGCTGGTCGCCGACCGGGCGGGCGCCCACGCCGGCTCCCTGTCCGGCGGCGAGCAGAAGACCGTCGAGATCGCGCGGACCCTGATGCTCGACCCCGTCCTCATCCTCCTGGACGAGCCCTCCATCGGGCTCGACCCCAAATCCCGCACCGCCGTCTTCCGCAGCATCACGGACCTCGCGGCCTCCGGACGCTCGGTTCTCCTGGTCGAGCAGAACTCCCGCTCCGGCCTGGCCGTCTCGCACACCGGAGTCGTCCTCGAGGGCGGCCGGGTCGTCCTGACGGGCACCGGCGCCGGTCTGCTCTCCGATCCGGAGGTCGGTCGGCTGTATCTCGGCGCCGGCGCCCGACCTTCCGCGCCCCTCGCCTCCTCCGCCCCGTCGCCGCTCGGCGACCGCACCCCACAGGACTGACTCATGACCGTTTCCACGCCTCGTCCCACCATCGGCTGGGCCGGCACCGGCCGCATGGGCTACGCCATGGTCTCCCGCCTTCTGCACGCGGGCCATGACGTCACCGTCTACAACCGCACCCGCAGCAAGTGCGAACCACTGGGTGAACTGGGCGCCACCATCGTGGACAGCGCCGCGGAACTGGCCGACCGCGACGTCGTGTTCACCATGGTCAGTGCAAGCAAGGACTTCGCCGAGGTCGCCCTCGGCGAGCAGGGCATCCTGCGGCAGCCCGCCAAACCCCGCATCCTTGTCGACTGCTCCACCGTCTCGAGGGACGTCTCGGCACAGGTGCGAAGGGAAGCGGAACACGTCGGCACCGCGCTGCTGGTCGCCCCCGTGTCGGGCAACGCCAAAGTCGTCAAGGCCGGCCGACTCTCCATGGTCGCCTCCGGCCCCCGTGAGGTCTTCGACGAGGCCCAGCCGCTCCTCACCACGATCGCTGCCTCGGTCACGTACGCCGGACAGGACGATCTGGCCCGGCTGGTGAAGCTTGCCCACAACATCTTCCTCGGCGTCGTCACCCAGTCGATGGCCGAGATCACCGTGCTCGCCGAAAGAGGGGGCGTGAGCCGGGCCGCGTTCCTGGAGTTCCTCAACGGCTCAGTCCTCGGCTCGGTCTTCACCCGCTACAAGACCCCCGCCTTCGTGAACCTCGACTTCACGCCGACCTTCACGCCCGAGCTGCTGCGCAAGGACTTCGACCTCGGCCTCGCCGCCGCCCGGGAGCTGGGGGTCCCCATGCCGGTCGCGGCGCTGACCCACCACATTGTCCAGCAGTCCCTCGGCCGCGGACACCACGACACCGATTTCGCCGTGCTGCTCTCGGAGGCCGCGCGCTCGGCCGGGCTGACGCTCGAGCCCGAGGACGCGGACGTCTCCGACGGCCTGAGCGCCTCCTCGTGAAACGCCATCACACGAACGGGAGAAAACCGTGACCATCACCGCGCCGGCGGCGGCCCCCGGGCACACCGCCGTCGACTTCGAGACCCGCGTCGACCTCGACCGTCTGCGCGCCTACCGGCTCTCCCGCGCCCGAGCTGCCCTGGAGGCATCGGAGCTGGGCGCCGTCCTGCTCTTCGACGTCAACAACATCCGCTATGTCACCGGCACGATGATCGGCGAGTGGGCGCGGGACAAGATGACCCGCTATGCGCTGCTGACCCGTGACCACGAGCCCATGGTCTGGGACTTCGGCTCCGCCGCACGCCACCACCAGATGTACGCGCCCTGGCTGCGGCCGGAGAACTGCCGCGCCGGAATGCTGGGCTTGCGGGGCGCTGTCGCTCCCGAGGTGGGCCTGATGCGGCGCGCTGTCGCCGAACTGGAGGGCATCCTTGCCGACCACGGTGTTGCCGACGCGCCCATCGGGATCGACATCGTCGAGCCGCCCTTCCTGTTCGAAATGCAGCGGGCCGGGCTCACCGTCGTCGACGCCCAGCAGGTCATGCTGGACGCCCGCGCCGTGAAGAACCCCGACGAGATCATGCTGCTGTCGCAGGCCGCGGCGATGGTCGACGGCGCCTACCAGCAGATCTCCGAAGCCCTCAAGCCCGGTGTGCGCGAGAACGACATCGTTGCGCTGGCCAACAAGTACCTCTACGAGCAGGGCTCGGACGACGTCGAAGCCATCAACGCCGTCTCGGGGGAGCGGTGCAACCCCCATCCGCACAACTTCACCGACCGGCTCATCCGGCCCGGTGACACCTGCTTCTTCGACATCATCCAGTCCTACCAGGGTTACCGGACCTGCTACTACCGCACCTTGAACGTCGGCTCCGCCACCCCGGCGCAGCGCGACGCCTACACCAGGGCACGCGAGTGGATCGACGCCGCCATCGAGCTCGTACGCCCCGGGCAGACCACCGACGTCATCGCCAAGGCGTGGCCCAAGGCCACCGACTTTGGATTCGCGACCGAAATGGACTGCTTCGGCCTGCAGTTCGGCCACGGACTGGGTCTGGGCCTGCACGAGCGGCCTATCATCAGCCGCCTCAATTCCCTCGAACAACCTGCGGAGATCCAGGAAGGCATGGTCTTCGCGCTCGAGACCTACTGCCCGGCATCGGACGGTTACTCCGCCGCGCGCATCGAGGAGGAGGTCGTGGTCACCGCAGAGGGCGCGCGTGTCCTGACCCTCTTCCCCGCGCAGGAGCTGTTCGTCGCCAACCGCTATTGAACCACCGGAAAGGGTCGGCGATGAGGTTCTGGCGGTGCGTCCCGATGTGACGGACGCCGAGCTCAACGAGTTGTTCGGCGCATCGTGGCCGGCTGGCCGACCTACCTCGTTCACGCGATGCCGTCCCGGAGTCTGGCGTGGATCGCGGAACGTCGAGGGGGATCTGCTTGCCCGGAGCGATCACTCGGTCGAGCTGGTCCAGGAAAGCAGTAACGGTCACCGCGTTATTGCGGCGGATTGGGCCCCCGGCGATGGGCGGCCGATGGGCGGCCTGCAGCTCGGTGGCGACCTCAACGATTGCCGCCACCTATGGGCCGAACCCGCCGACCCCGGCCACCAGCCTGGTGCCGGGGTCAACAACAACGAGATGGACCCAGTGGAGACAAAGCTGCACACTGCGGTCTGTGCCGGTCAGGTCACACACTATGATGAGCCGGTTCAATGGCATCCCGCCGCTACTGTGCCAGGCCGCCGAGCACTGCCGTCGTCCGCAGCGTTGTGTGGGCACAGCTTTGAGGGTTCGATCGTTGCATGGGGCGGGCTTCGGAAGCGGACCCCGTGGCTGTCCGGCGCCCCCGGCTGGAGCGATTGTTGTCCGCCCTCGTTCGGTGTCGGTGATGTCAGCCGGAGCCTAAGTTGATGCATCAACATAATATCGTTAGTCTGGAGCCCTGACCGACCGGGCTTCCGCGGAGCTGATCGGGAACAGGTCCAAGAGGAGGACACGTGACGGTCGAAGTGAACGACGTGCCCGGAGCGAACCGCTACGAGGGCCGCGTCGACGGAGAGTCCAGGGTCGCGGGCGTCGCGGAGTACATCCGTACACCGGAACTCGTTGCGTTCGTGCACACCGAGGTAGCGCCGGAGTATGAGGGCAAGGGAGTCGGGTCCGCCCTGGTCCGCTCCGCCCTTGACGATGCGCGCGCCTCGGGGCTGCGCGTGCTGGCCACGTGCCCGTTCTTCGCGGGCTGGATCGCTCGCCACCCCGAGTACCAGGACCTGCTGTACCAGTCCCGCAGCAAGGTCAGTGACTGAACGAACGACAGAACAGCCGAGCGCGGCGGTGAAGGAGGCCGGAATGGGTGGCAGATCCGAGAAGAAGGCGTACGAGGGGCAATCGATCACGGTCACCTACGAGGCCAGGCGCTGCCTGCACGCCACCGAATGCATCCGTGGCCTGCCAGAGGTCTTCGACACGGCGAAGCGCCCGTGGATCCAGCCGGACGCTGCCGCAGCCGATCACTTGGCCGAAGTGGTGCGACGCTGCCCCTCGGGCGCTCTGCAGTACAAATTCGCAGACGGCAGGACCGAGACCCCAGACCGGCCCACGCGGATCGTCCGCGGCTCCAACGGGCAGCTGGCCATGCGCGGTGAGCTGAGCATAGACACCGCGGAAGGCCCGCGCGCAGAAACCAGGGCGATCCTGTGTGCCTGCGGGAAGAGCGCTAATCAGCCGTACTGCGATCACTCGGGGCTCTGCGGTGAGTGATGCCGTGGTGACCGCCCTACGGAAGTAATTGCCCCTATGTGCGCTGATCGGCAGCTCTCTCGCCCGCTCGCATGCTTTGGCGCGCATCGCCTTGAGGCGGCCGTGGAAACCGTTGTGGCGGTTTTTATCGAGGTCCAGTGGCAGGTCGGGCTGCGAGATGAGTTCTGATGGCTCTGCCCTCGTCGAAAAGGTCATCCACGCACGTCAAGTGGCATGTTGGTGCTCGCGAAGAATGCCGCTGAGGCGGTCTAGTCTTCGTATGTCGAGGTGGGTGGCGGCGCCCAGGATCCGGATCCGACGGGTGCAACAGCCCGAAGGACTGGTAGAGGCGGACGTAGCCGACGGTGTCCCAGTGCTCGGCCGCGACCCCGTCCTCGATCCGCAGGAAGTCCGCGGACGTGAAGTCCACGGGGGTGCCGCTGGCGGTGATGGTGCCGTCCCAGACGCTGATCGAGGCGACGCGGTCGTTCTCGGCCACGACGTGGGCCTGGACCGTGGGGCCGTCGGGCATCGCTCCGCGGCCGATGGCCCAGGCGTTGCCGAAGTGGTGGCGGCCGTCGGGGGTCCAGCCGGTGTTCTGGATGTAGTCCTCGTCCAGTGCGTCGACGTCCTCGACGATGCCGGTGGTGAGTCCGAGATCGGCGCGCTCGGGCGGCCGATCAGCCGGGCCAGGTTCGCCGGTCATGACGGCCAACTCGCCCTTCTCAGGGACTTGTCCAAGCCCGCGAAGGCCGCGGCGACGCGTTCGGACAGGTTGGTGTCGGTCGGAATGCCGGTGTAGACCTCCGCGGGGACGGAGGTAGGTGATCTCCTTGCCGGCCTGCATTCCCCATTGCTACCCACCTGGCCTCCTATGCCCGCCCCTGAGACGATGTCTTTGGCGACCTCCACCCAAGGCGAACACGCGCCCAGAGTTGGCAACCGGCAGCTCAAACAGGCGATGTTTCTGCCTTGCGCGATCCCGCCCCCCGTTCCCACTCCGACCGATGCCGGGCTTGCGCCTGGCCCGCCACCGCATCAGCATGCTGTTCGCGATGTTCCGAGACGGCACCTTCTACGAAGCCAGAGCCCCTCGCCTCGTTTGACGAAATACAGAAGGCAGGCGCCCCCCGAGGAACGAGCTGGTGGGCCGGGCTGAGGCTCAGGGCCTGCAGCTGACCGGCGCGGGCGGCCTGCTGCGGCAGCCGGTCAAGTGGCTGCTGGAGTTCGTGCTCGAGGGCGACGTCACCCACCGCCTCGGCGATGACACACACGATCCGGTCGGCAAGAACAGTGGCAACGCGCGCAGTGGCAAATGAGGCAGGACCGTCCTGTCCGACCTCGTACTGGTCGACGCCAGGCTGCCGTCACGGAACTCATGCACAGTCCCGTTCAGCCGCTCGAAAGATGGGTGACAGGTCAACTACCGCGTTATGCTGGTGCCATGAACAACACACCGCAGTGGCTCAGTCCGGAGGAATATGCCGCCTGGCGTGAGTTCATCCGCATGCAGGAGAAATTGGTCGGCCGACTGTCGCGCCTCATGCAGGCGGAGTCGAGCCTGTCGGCCGCCGACTTTGTGGTGCTCGTCGAGCTCACCGAGGCGCCCGAAGGCCGGCTCCGCTTCATGGACCTGGTCAAGGCTGTCGAGTGGGAGAAGAGCCGGATGTCCCACCAGATCACACGCATGACGAAGCGTGGGCTGGTGGTCCGGGAAGAGTGTGCCGACGACGGGCGCGGCGCGTTCATTGTCATCACCCCGGCAGGACGCGAAGCCATCGCTGCGGCCGCCCCCCGCCACGTCGAGGCCGTGCGTCGCCTCTTCATCGAGGCTCTCACCCCGGAGGAACTCGATTCGGTGGCTCACGTCTCGAGGCGCGTCCTCGAACGTCTGGAGGAGATGCCCTGTTGAGCAGGCTCAACTGAGATGCCACGACGCAGCACCCCTCGATCGAGTTCGACCGCCACCACGCTCATCACCACCAACGACCCGGTGAAGATCGCCGAGGACTACGCGATGCTCCAGCACCTGGCCGACGGGCGCGTCGATCTGATGATGGGCCGCGGCAACACCGGCCCGGTCTACCCCTGGTTCGGCAAAAACATCCGCCAGGGCATCAGCCTCGCCATCGAGAACTATGCCCTGCTGCACCGGCTGTGGCGCGAGGACATCGTCGACTGGGAGGGCAGGTTCCGGACGCTGCTGCAGGGCTTCACCTCGACCCCGCGCCCGCTGGACGGCGTCCCGCCGTTCGTCTGGCACGGCTCCATCCGCTCGCCGGAGATTGCCGAGCAGGCCGCGTACTGCGGCTACGGCTCCTTCGCCAACCATATCTTCTGGCCGAAGGAGCACTTCCAGCGTTTGATCAGCCTGTACCGAGAGCGATACGCGCATTATGGCCACGGCTCCGCGGAGCAGGCCATCGTCGGCCTCGGCGGACACGTGTTCCTGCGCCGCAACTCCCAGGCCGCCATACGTGAGCTCCGCCCCTACTTCGACCACTTCCCGCAGATGGGTGGCGGCCCCTCTCTGGAGGAGTACATGGAGCAGACCCCGCTGACGGTCGGCTCCCCGCGGCAGGTCATCGAGAAGACGATCACCTTCCGCGAGCTTGGCCGCCTCGCGGTCCAACAGGGGAGTTGATCGCGACGGCTGCTCCGCTTGCCCGATGCCGGGGCTGCCGTCGGTGACGATGGCCGCCTTTCTCGTGAGCCCTTGCATGGAATTCCTTCCACTGATGGGCGAGCTGCTGTGGTGTGGTCCGTCGGGCACAGCGAGACCCCGGCAGCGCCCCGAAGGGCGCGCCGGTGGCCGGCCCGTTGCGTCAGGTGCGGGACTTGGTGACCAGCTCACGCACCGCGGGGGCGACCTCTTCGCCGAACCGTTGGATCGCGGCGGGATCGTCGCCGGCCAGGATGTAGCCGGAGATGCCGTGCTCAAGCGTGATCTCGGTAAGCTGTGCGGCCCACTGCGCGAGCGGTCCGCTGAGGGCTCCGGAACCGCCGGGTGTGAAGTGGTCGCCGATGTTGAGCAGTCGGCGCACGGACGCGGGGTCGCGTCCCGCCGCCTCGGCGCCCTCGTCGATGTGACGGTTGGCCTGGGCGAGCCCGGCGAGCCCGCCCTCGATGTAGCTCAGGCTGGGCAGCCATCCGTCGGCGACGCGGCCGACCAGCCTGAGGATCCGCGGCCGGTACGCGCCGACCCAGATGCCGACGTCGTGGGCGGGGGCCGGGCCTCGCTTGGCGCCCACGATTCGGTACTGGGTGCCGTCCACCCGTACTCCGCCGCGCGTCCCGGCGTCCCAGACCTCACGGATGATCGTGACGGCTTCACCGAGGGCGTCGACGGACTCGCCGGCAGTCAGCCGTCGGCCCCCGATCGCCTCGATGGCATCCCAGAACCCGCCTGCTCCAAGCGCCAGTTCGACGCGTCCGCCGGTCAGCAGGTCCAGCGTCGCCACACTGCGGGCGATCACCACGGGCTGGCGCATCGGCAGGTTCATCACATTGGGCGCCAGCGTGATACGGCTCGTTGCCGCGGCGAGGTACGAGATCAGTGTCCAGGAGTCGAGCAGCCGTGGCTGATACGGGTGGTCTTGGAACGTGGCGATGTCGAGCCCGGCCTGTTCGGAGAGCCGGGTGAGCGCCACGACCTGCTCGACATGGTCGGCACTCGGTGTGATGAAGCTACCGAAGAGCAATTCGTGCCGCTGCTGGGTCATCTCCTCGGACCTCCTGAGGTCAGGTCATGGGTCGGCGCCGAAGCGCGGAATACATTGCATCAACGGGTTCGGCAAGCAGACTGGGCATCTTGCGAGTCAGCTCGTCGGTCAACACCTCATGATGATCGGACTCGGCGCTCCCGAGCGTGAACTTGGCGACGGCGTCGCGGCGCGATCGCGGCGACGACGCTGGTGGGCTGGTGCCGCGCCACCGTCGTGCCCGGGCCGTCGGTGCGCGGCCGGCGTTTCACAAGCGGCGTGCTCCGGGCGAGTGCCGCGGCATGGGGTGAGCAGTCGGTGCAGCGGCTCGGGCATGGGGAACCTCCGGCTGTGCGGGGCGCGAGACCATGGGAACAGCGACCATGGCAGAAGGCTGGTGGTGTCGCTGCCACCGCGGGTCGGCGCATGATTGCCTTGTTAGGTTCCGTTACAGCGGATGATTGCTTGAGCAACACCTGAGGGGCAGGTTTGGCCTCGTCGGGAGTCGAAAACCATGGAGTCACGCGTGGATGAGCCGCCCACCCGACGAACCTGGACGTCTCGTCCACGATCTGGTCAGGGTGCGGCTCCATCCCCCGGCGCGCTCCCGGGCTGTGACCCGTGGATGTACTGGTCGGCCCAGGCGCTGATGATGTGGGCGGCTCGCTGCGCTTGTCCTCGTGCGGTCAAAAGATGGTCTGCTCCTTCGAGCGCGACGAAGCTTCGGGGGTGTTGTGCTTCGCGGAAGATCTGCCCGGCGTTGGCGATGTCGACGGTGTTGTCGGTGGGCGAATGCAGGACGAGGAGCGGCAGGTCCAACTCGCCTATCCGGCCGCGCAGGCGAGCTTGGCGGACGTCGTCGACGAAGTCACGCTTGAGGACCAGGGTCCTCCCGCCGACGAACCACTCGTGTGATCCTTCACTGAGAACGCATTCCACGATCGCGTCGTACTGCTTCTCGACGTGGCTGGGGTCGACAGGTGCCCCGATCGTGGCGACCGCGCGGACACCGGTTGCCTCGGTCGCTGCGGCGATGGCGGCGGCGCCTCCCCATGAGTGTCCCACCAGCAGGTCTGCTGGAGTCCCTCGCTCGGCCATCAGAGTTGCGGCACGGACGGTGTCCTGGACCTTGACGGTGAAGGAACCGTCCCCCCAGTCGCCGTCGGAGTCTCCGATTCCGAGGTTGTCGTAGCGCAGCATTCCGATCCCCTCCCGTGCCAGGTGCTTGCTGACGCGCGAGGCGGCCGGCGAGTTCTTGCCGAGTGTGAAGCCGTGGACGAAGATTCCCCAGCCTCGGATCTTGCCGTCGGGCAGGTCGATTGCTCCGGCCAGTTCGGGGCCGACGATGCTCTTGAATCTCACTTCTTCCATCATGTGGTGATCACCTCGACATGGACTGTTCGTGGGGCAGGGGGGGCTCAGGGCGACTCCGGGTGGTGCCGCGCGCGTGTTGCGAGCAGGAGAGCAGTGAGCACGGCGCTTGTCGCTGTCGGCGCGTCAGAGGGTCGGCTTGGTGGCGAGCAGTGCGGTGATCTCATCGGCGAGGTGCGGGCCGAGCTTGCCCCAGCCGTCCTTGTAGCCGTAGACGCCGGCCAGGGTGCGGGCGTCGTAGTCGCCGTTCATGATCTCGATGTCGGTGGCGGTGATGAGTCCCGGGTGAGCGACGCCGACGGCCGATGAGACCTTCATCAGCTCCTTGCGCAGGGTGCGCAGGTAGACAGCGGCCCGGGTGGCCTTCGAGGCCGGGTCGAGGCCGCGGGCCAGCCACGGGTTCTGGGTGGCGACGCCGGTGGGGCACCTGTCGGTGTGGCACTTCTGTGATTGGATGCAGCCGATCGACAGCATCGCTTCACGGGCCACGTTGATCATGTCGGCACCCAGAGCGAAGGCGACCGCGGCGTTCTCGGGCAGGCCGAGTTTGCCGGAGCCGATGAAGGTCACCTCGTCGGTCAGCCCCAGCTCGGCGAAGGTGCCGTAGACCCGGGAGAAGCCCATCCGGAACGGCAGCGACACCGAGTCGGTGAAGATCAGCGGCGCCGCCCCGGTGCCGCCTTCGCCGCCGTCGATGGTCACGAAGTCGACACCACGGTCACCACGGGCCATCAGCGCGGCCAGCTGCTGCCAGAAGCCCATCTCTCCCACCGCGCTTTTCACCCCGACCGGCAGACCGGTCTCGGTGGCGAGCAGCTCGACGAAGTCGAGCATCGAGTCGACGTCGCTGAACGCGGTGTGCCGCGACGGGGAGGCGCAGTCACTGCCGAGCGGGATGCCGCGGATCTCGGCGATCTCCTCGGTCACCTTCGCGCCCGGCAGCATTCCGCCCAGCCCTGGCTTGGCGCCCTGGGAGAGCTTGATCTCTATCGCCTTGACCGGGGCGCCGGCGACCACATCCTTGAGCTTGTCGAGGTTGAAGCTGCCGTCCTCGTTGCGGCAGCCGAAGTACGCCGTGCCGATCTGAAGGACGAGGTCGCCGCCGTTGCGGTGGTACGGCGAGAGGCCGCCCTCGCCCGTATTCTGCATCGTGCCCGCCAGCGCGGCGCCTTTGTTGAGCGCCGTGATCGCCGCGCCGGACAGCGATCCGAAGCTCATCGCCGAGATGTTCACCACGCTCGCCGGCCTAAACGCCTTGGCGCGCCCGCGCGGCCCGCCCAGCACCTTGGCCGAGGGCAGTGGGGCCTGCGGGTCGTGCGTATCGGGCAGCGTGTCGGCGAACGTGCGCTGCTTTATGTATGCGTGCCCCTGCACGTGCTCGATGTCGACCTCGGTTCCGAACCCGAAGTAGTTGTTCTCCTCCTTCGCCGACGCATAGATCCAGGTGCGCTGGTCACGACTGAACGGGCGCTCCTCCTCGTTGGAGGTCACGACGTACTGCCGCAGCTCCGGCCCGATCGTCTCCAACAGGTACCGGGCGTGCCCGATCACCGGGAAGTTCCGGAGCAGTGAGTGCTTCTTCTGAATGAGGTCGCGGGCGGCCACCAGTGTCAGTGCTGTTGCGGTGGCCGCGCCGATGCTCCGGGCACGCATGAACGTTCCTCTCCTCGATGCTCGACTCCACCGCCATGCGGTGGACGTCGTCGTGTCGTATCGGGCGTCGGGCGGCTGCCACGGCCAAGCGGGCGTCAGCGTCCGTCGAAGAATGCGAAACATCGAAGAATGCGAAACACCACGGCCTGTGCCCGTTCTATTGCTGGAGTCCCCACCGCGCCTATCTGCGCGACCTCTTAGGCTGCGGCGCTCGCGGCCTTGTCTCCGGGCTTGGATGCATCGAAATGGCTCTTGGCCCGGTCGATTGTGATCTCTATGACCGCGCGCTCCGGATCCGGCGTTCGCCCGTAGCGCTTTCCGTAGCGCGTCACAGCGTCGTCCACGGTGGTGTCGTCCGTGCACACTTCCGCCGCGCCCTCTTTCCTACTCGATTTCCGAGTGGTAATCCGAGCGATGCCGGCGTCGGCGTCCAAGGTGACCCCGACGGGTATGACATGTGGGCGGCCGTCTGGCCGGAGTGTGGTCAGAGTGCACAGGTGGTACTCATTCCAGGGCGCCAGGTAGCCAGTTCCCTTGCGGCATATTTCGGTGTGCATGACCGGAAGCCTAATCACGAACGATGTCCCGATTGTCTGAAAGTGACCATGGCCACACCCATGCCGTTCGCCGTGCCGATCAAGGATTTTGCGTGGCATGCAGCGGTTTGGTATACCCGCTCAGAAGTCGTTGGCTTTCCCCGAGTGTGACCGCGGCGTTTCCGCTTGTCAGGCATCGTCCGGCTTTCGTGCGGCAGTGATGGTACGTCGTGCTGTCTCCTCGGTGGAGGTGCCGGGTGCTGTCGGTGATGGGGTTGCTGGAGGAGCGGGAGCGTGCCCGTAGGGCTCCGGATGTGCGCTGACCTGGGCGTTCGCTATGTGGCGCGAGCTTCTTCAGGCGGTGTCTCGGTACTCGTGGATCAGGCCGCCGAGTATGTCGTGGCGCTGGATGCGCTGAGCTGGGAACAGGATGACGTCTGCGTCGTCGGCGGGAGCTCGAAGTTGCAGGGGGATCTCGATGCCGTCGGCGGTGAAGACCGCGTCGAACGCTTCGGTGTAGCGGCTGTCGCGGTCGCGTAGCAGGTAGCGGAAAGCTCCGTGATCGTCTGTCGGCTGCTGGGCAGGGCAAGAACAGGTGGCCCAAGACGACAGGACCGGCGTCGGATCCTGGGAGACAGTGGGGGTGAGGAGGTGGTGCTGATGATGAGCATCAGGCCTTGCGACGTGTGGCATCTGCGTTTGCTCCCCGACGTCTCCAGGCGTCTGAGACGGATCGACGGCGACCGATGTGCGGCCCGTGCCGTGCTACGGGAGCTTGGGGGCTCGCCGTGAGCCCGCCGGTAGTGGTGGGAGTCGACGGCTCGCCTTCCAGCTCGGAGGCTGTAGCGGTCGCGGCGCGTGAGGCGCGGCTTCGCGGATGCGGGCTGAAGGTGGTGCACGCGTTCTTTTGGCCGGCCGTGCACGTACCGTTCGGTTCGTGGTCGACGGGGTCGCCTGAGGAAGTGCTACAGGAAGTGGCCGGACGTCTGGTAGCCGAAGCGGTGGAGCATGCTCGTTCCGTGGCCCCTGACGTCGAGGTCAGCGGCTCCGTGGCGGCGGGTGGGCCGCTGATGGTGCTGGAGGCCCAGTCGCGCACGGCCGCACTGGTGGTGGTCGGCAGTCGGGGGCTGGGGGGATTCACGGGGCTGCTGTTGGGGGCGACGGCGGTCCATCTCGCCGCGCACGGGCGCTGCCCGGTCATGGTGGTGCGTGAACGTCCCGACGGTACCGGCCCGGTCCTGCTGGGGGTCGACGGCTCACCGGCTGGTGAAGCCGCCGTCGAGTTCGCTTTCACAGAAGCCGCCCTTCGCGGCACCGGAATCGTAGCCCTGCACGCGTGGACGCCGTGGAGCGTGCCGGTGTTTCCGCCGCGGGATCCCTCGGAACCCTATGCGCTGGATCCGGGCATGCTCGCGGAAGGCGAGCGGCGCCTGCTGGCCGAAGCCGTCAGCGGTCGGCAGGAGCGGTACCCGGATGTCCCGGTTGAGCAGACGGTGGTCCGAAGCGGTGCCCGAGAGGCGCTGATCGAGGCGAGCGCGAGCGCCGGACTGCTTGTCGTCGGTGCCCGGGGCCGCGGCGGGTTCACCGGTCTGCTCCTTGGCTCGGTCAGCCAGGCGGCCCTCCATCACGCGCACTGCCCGGTCGCGGTCGTCCGAGGTTCCGGTGGACGGCAATGAGGCTGCTGGGGTGCCTGGGCAAACCTCTGGCCTCGCGGCGAACGCGCACCACGCGCTGGTGGCCCGTGAGGGAATACCCGAGCGCGGTCGACCGGGCCCACGTCGTCGCCGAACAGAAACTCAGGCTGGTCCGCGCCCATCAGGCCCGCGGGCAGGTGGTGCACACTGTCCTGTCACAGTGGTTCGCGGTACCGACCGACCAGTCGGTTCGCCTCCTTCCGGGCGTCGGTGAGCGGATGGCCGCGCGTCGCCCGCCGGCCGGTGACGATGGCCGGGTCGTCGGGGTCGTCGTCCAGGCCGACGAAGCCGAGATCGGCCAGAGCACCCAGACCGGGCCTCCCGGAGACGGGTGGTGATGGTTGTTGTGGCGGGCGGATCCGGGCCCCGCTGACCGGCAGTCGCCCCTGCTGCCGGGCCTTCAGAGGCCCGGCAGCGTGACGTGGCGACGGCACCTGCCGGCGGTCACCGGGTTCCTCCGAGGATGCCCCGGCCTTCAGGCTGGGGAGGAGTCGGACTCCTGCGGAGCGGGGCAGGGATAGCCGGATCGCCGTCAGGGCGATCCGGCGTCCACCCCGCACGGCGGTGATGTCGCCCATAACGATCAAGAACTCTCAACTGTCAGTGCTCCCGGGTAGGTTCGGATGCATGACGACAGGAGCGACCACGAAGGACACTGGGCATGCCCGGTGCACCTTCCGTGTGCGCCTGTCGAAGGAGGCCAGGCGCCGGCTTGAAGCC
>NZ_JAYWVC010000156.1:0-19370 GCF_036281785.1 Streptomyces chiangmaiensis
TCCGGTCGTCCGGTCGTCCGGTCGTCCGTTCGTCCGGACACCGTGGCTCCGGCCGGCCGGCAGAAGAACGCGAGTGCGAGGGGGCGTGTGACGTGACGAGTCCCTCGGCCGCGGCGCCACCGTCCGGAACGAATGACCGGGCCGCGATAACCGCGGGGGAGCAGCCGAGGGCACCGAACCCGCTCGTCTCGGCGAAGTCGCCCGACTCCCCGGCGACCACGGCTGTTCGCGTGGCCCCGGGCCGGTTCACGCGTGGGTTCGGGACGTGTGCGGGGGTGATCGTGCCGGAGCTTTCCGGATGCCGCGAGGGCATGGGAAAGTTTGCTTCATTTCCAACGGGCTTTACCGTCAATGACTTTCATCCGGCCTGGTCGGCGGCCATTGGCGTCGCCCCGGCACACCCCGCGTCACCCGTCGCGGCAACAGGTGTCACGACCTGCCTCCGTCGGGGCCCGCGGGCGACTAGGCTCGATGCTTGTACGTCGTTTGGGCGATCTGGGGAGGTACCGGGATGACGGAGGCACGGCCCGGCGGGGCCGCCTCGGCTTCCCTGTGGGAACGCGACGCGGAACTCGCCGTCGTCACCGAGTCGGTCGACGCCCTGCGCGACGACTCCTCGCCGACGGAGATGGGGAGCCTGCTGATGTTCGGTGGGGAGGCCGGCATCGGCAAGACCGCGCTCCTCGCCGAGACGCGCCGTATCGCCGAGCGGCGCGGATGCACAGTGTGGTCGGCGCGCGGCGGTGAGACCGTCACGTCCGTTCCGTTCAATGTCGTACGGCAGTTGCTGCAGCCCGCGCTCGTCTCCCTGATGCCGGAGGAGGCGCGCGAGTACCTGGGCGACTGGTACGAGGTCGCCGGCCCCGCCCTCGGGATAACCGATCCCGGTGAGCGGCAGGCCGACCCGCAGGGCGTGTACGACGGGCTGGTCGCGGCCGTCTCCCGGCTCGCCAAACGGGAATGGCCGCTCGTCCTGCTCATCGACGATGCGCACTGGGCCGACCAGGAGACCCTCCGCTGGCTGGCCGCCTTCTGCGAGCGCCTCGACGAACTGCGCGTACTCGTCGTGGTTGCACGCCGGCCCGGGGAGGTCTCCGGGGAGAGCGCACGCCACCTGGACGCGATCGCCGCAGCGGCCCGCCGTCCGGTCAGCACCCTGATCGCGCTCACCCCCGATGCCACTGGCGGACTCACCCGGGCCACCGTCGGTGCACACGCCGACGCCCCGTTCTGCCGCGAGGTGTGGGCCGTGACCGGGGGCAACCCCTACGAAACGGTCGAACTCCTCGCCAAGGTGCAGGACAGCCAGCTCGAGCCGGTCGAGTCGTCCGCCGCGGAACTGCGTGCCCTGAACCGCTCGGCCCGCGGCCACGGCCTGGTGGCCCGGCTCGAAGGCCTCGGTATCGAGGCCACCCGGTTCGCCTGGGCGGCGGCCATCCTCGGCACCGGCATCACCGTGGACCTGGTGGCCCGCCTCGCCACGATGCGCCCCGCGGAGGCGGTGCGCTGCGCCGAACTCCTCAGCGCGGCCCGCATCCTCACCGAGCCGGATCCGGCGAACCGTCAGGCGGACGGCGGCGAGCTGGAGTTCGTGCACCCGCTGATCGCCAGCGCCGTCTACCGGTCGATCCCCGACGGACTGCGTACCGCGATGCACGGAATCGCCGCGCAGGTCGTGACCGACACAGGGCTCGGCGCGGCGGCTGCCTCCCGTCACCTTCTCGAGGTCCACCCGGACGACGACGAGGAACTCGTCGAGCAGATGCGTGAGGCCGCACGCGAACACCTCGCGGTCGGCGCGCCCGAGGCCGCCCGCCGCTGTCTCGAGCGTGCCCTGGTGGAGCCCCCGCTGCCCGAGGTCCACCCCCATGTGCTCTACGAACTGGGCTGCGCCACGCTGCTGACCTCGCCCGCGACCACCATCGAGTACCTCCAGGCGGCACTCGCCATGCCGGGGCTGGAGGGCGACGACCGAGTGAGCGCCGTCTACCGTCTGTCCCAGGCCCTGCTGCACAACGACCAGCTGGACGAGGCCATCCGTACCGTCGACGAGGAGGCCGCCCGGCTCGAACCCGGCCCCTCGCGCATGCGCCTGCAGGCCGTGCACTACATGTGGGAGGGCATCCACGCGGCCGAGGAGGACTCTCCGGCCCGCTCCCGCGAGCTGGCCGAACTCGCCGCCACCTGCACCGGACGCGACAATTCCGAGCGCGCGCTGCTCATTCTGCGCGGCTTCGACGCGATGACCCACGGCGAGAGCGCCGAGGAGGTCGTGGAGCTGTGCGACCGTGCCCTCGTCAACGGCCGCCTGGCTCCCGGACTCGGCTGGACCGACAGCGCGTGGGGTATCGAACTGCTGCTGATGCTCGGCAGCGCCTATGCCTACACGGACCGCCTCGACCGCGCCGAGAGCCTGTTCACCGAGGCCCTGCGCGCCTACGAGGCCGCCGGCTGGAGTGGCGGCCACCTCTCCCTGGCCCATGCCTACGTCGGGCTCGCCCACCGCAGGCGGGGCCGTCTGAGGGACGCGGAGACCTCCTTGCGCGAGTCACTGCGCCTCGCCGAACGCGTGGGCCGCGGACTGCCCCTGTACTGGTCGGCGACCTGTGGACTCGTCGACACCCTGCTCGCCCGCGGGCGCGTGGACGAGGCCTGGTCGATCGCGGAGCGATACGGCTTCGCACCGCCCTACCCGTCCACGATCGTGCTGCCCGACACCCGCTCCGTGCGCGGCCGGCTGCTGATCGCCGTAGGCCGGACCAAGGAGGGTGTGAACGAGCTGGAGGCCGCCGAGAAGGCCTGCGCCGGACGGGGCCGCAATCCGGTTCTGGCGCCCTGGGCGGGTGACCTCGCCCGCGCGCTGGTCGCCGACGATCCCCACCGCGCGGCCGAACTGGCCGCGACCGCCCGGCAGCAGGCCGAGCACCTGGGCACCGACACGGCGATCGGCGAGGCCCTCCGCGTCGCCGCCACCCTGGAGACGGGTCAGCGCGCGGTGGCGCTGCACGCCCGGGCAGTGACCTACCTGGAGTCCTCGCCCTGTGCCTATGAGCACGCGGCGGCCCGTGTCGAGTACGGGATCGCCGCGAAATCGGTCGCCGAGCTGATCCGCGGGCTGACGCTCGCCCGGTCGTGCGGCGCCGACGGCCTGGTGGCGCGGGCGCAGGAGGTGCTGGACCACGGCAGGGGGCTGCGCTGACGCTTCGCTACAGCGCGAGCAGTCGATCGGTCACGACCTCCAGGCGCTGTCGCGTCTCCCGGTCGTACGCCCGCTCGTGCGCCCGTGAGGGACGGGTGCCGTCGAAGTAGCCGCCGGTGCCCAGGTCCCGGGTCGCCAGGGCAAGGACGCCGGGCGCGCCGTCCGCGACACTGTTCCACGGGGTGATGCCGCCCTCGCGGACCATCGCGGTGTCCATGTAGGTCGCCGGGTGCAGGACGTTGACCGAGACACCAGTGCCCCGCACTTCCTCGGCCAGGGTGAACGTGTACGCGGCCAGGGCGAACTTGCTGCGGCAGTACGCCGAGACACCGCTGTAGCCGTGGGCCAGCTCCGGGTCGTCGAAGTCCAGCGGCTCCTGACCCGCCGAGCCCACGTTGACGATCCGGGCCGGGGCACTCGCTCGCAGTACCGGCAGCAGCGCGCGGGTGAGTACGACCGGCGCCAGGTAGTTGACGGCGAGTCGCAGCTCGTGCCCGTCGGCGCTGACCTCGCGTCCGGAGCCGCGCGGACCGCCGCCCACACCCGCGTTGTTGATCAGGACGTCGAGGCGAGGGTGCGCGGCGCCCACCTCTTCGCCGAGCCGCCGCGCCTCGGCGAGCGAGGCCAGGTCCGCGACGAAGCCCTGCGCCTCGCCCTCGGTGCGCAGCTCCTCGACGAGCCGTTCGGTGCGGCCCGCGTCCCGTCCGTGGGCGAGGACGAGGTGTCCCGAGCGGACCAACTCGAAGGCGATGTACCGGCCGAGACCGGAGGTGGCCCCGGTGATCAGAACAGTGGACATACCTCCACCCTAGGCACGGGCCGGCGGTGGGTGAGAGGCACTGCTGAAGCTACGACCAACAGGATCACCCTCCCACCGAGTCCTCCTCCGCGAGCACGCGCTGGGCCACCGCGAACGCCGAGTTCGCCGCCGGAACGCCACAATAGACAGCGGTCTGCAGCAGGACGGCGCCGATCTCCTCCGGCGTCAGCCCGTTGTGCCGGGCCGCCCTGACGTGCATGGCCAGCTCGTCGTGGTGCCCCTGAGCGACCAGGGCGGTCAGCGTGATCATGCTGCGTTCCCGGCGCGAGAGCGTGCGATCCGTCCAGACCTCGCCCCAGGCACAGCGTGAGATGAAGTCCTGGAAGCGGGCGGTGAAGGGGGTCTGGCGCGCCTGCGCCCGGTCCACGTGCGCGTCGCCGAGGACCTCGCGGCGCACCTCCATGCCGAAGCCGGAGGTCCCCGAGAAATGCGCCCGCAGCGCCGTCAGGACGGCCTTCGGGCACTGCGCGGGCGCCAGGTGCGCGGCACCCGGGATCTCGACCAGCGCGGCACCCGGTACCGAGTCCGCGATCTCTCGTAGGTGTGCCGGCGGCGTCGCCGCATCCTTGCGACCCGCGATCAGCAGCGTCGGCACGGTGATCGACGGCAGCCGGTCACGGATGTCGAAGGCGGCCAGTGCGTCGCAGCAGGCGGCGTACGCGGCCGGGTCGGCGTCCCGGTGGTCCTGCACGAGCCGCGGCACGGTGAACCCGTCCGTGAACCAGCGGGCGTCGGCGGTCGCCGCGACCGGCGCCAGTCCCTCCCGGCGGACCAGTGCGGCCCTCTCCTCCCACGGCCTCGCGCCATTGAAGTGCGCGGACGAGCAGACGACGGCGAGCGACGAGATCCGCTCGGGGTGGTGCACGGCGAGATGCAGCCCCACCGCGCCGCCGAGCGACACCCCGGCGTAGGCGAACCGCTCCACGCCCAGGGAGTCGGCGAGCGCCAGCACCAGCCCCGCGAGGTCGGCGACCGTCGCGCCGGGGCCGATCAGGTTCGGCGCCGAACCGCCGTGGCCGGGCAGATCCCAGCGGATCACTCGGTGATCGGCGGACAGCTCGGGCGCGACCTTGTCCCACAGGGCGTAGGAGGTGCCCAGCGACGACCCGAGGAACAGCGGGGGAGCGGTGGCGGCGCCCTCGGCTCGGTGGTGCGGCAGATTGTCGGTCACGAACGCTCCAGAGCACGGTCGGTGAGGGTCGCGGCGGAGCCGGTGTACTGAGCAGGGTCGGTGAGCCCTTCGAGGTCGAGTTCCTTCAACCCGGTTTCCTCAGTGAGCAGTTGTGCGAATTTTTGGCCTTCCGTATGGGCGCGCCGGGCGGCCTCGATGAGCAGCTCCTTGGCGCGGCCGTGGCCCAGCAGCGGGGCCAGTTTCGCCGCCAGTCGCTCGGAGACGATCAACCCGTGGGTGAGCGCGAGGTGTTCGCGCATGGTCTCCGCGTTCACCCGCAGGCCGTCGGCCAGTTCCGCGCCGTCGCGGGCGGCTCCGCCGACGAGCCGCAGCAGATCGCGCAGCGGCTCCCACTCGGCGTGCCAGGCCCCGGCGGGGCGTTCGTCCTCGGCGGTCAGCGATCCGTACAGCGTGGCGGCGAGCTGCGGCGCCCGCCGGGCGGCCGCCGCGACCAGTGTCGCCCGAACGGGATTCGCCTTGTGCGGCATGGCGGAGGACCCGCCGCCCGTGCCCTCGCCGACCTCGGCGATCTCGGTACGGGACAGCGTCAGCACGTCCGCGGCGAGCTTGCCCAGCGCTCCGGCCGTGAAGGCGAGTGCGCCCGCGAGATCGGCGATCGGAGTACGCAAGCTGTGCCAGGGCAGTGCCGGTTCGGCGAGCCCGAGTTCTTGTGCGTACGCGGCCGTGAGCGCCCGTGGGTCGTCCGCGCCGTATGCGGTGAACGCGGCCAGGGTGCCGGCCGCGCCGCCGAGTTGGGCGGGCAGACCGTCCCGCACGGCCCGTACGCGGTCCCGGGCGTCCAGCACCAGGGACCGCCAGCCCGCCGCCTTCAGCCCGAACGTCGTCGGCACGGCGTGCTGGGTGAGCGTCCGCCCGGGCATGACCGTGTCCCGGTGGTGCGCGGCGAGCCGGGCCAGCGCCGTCTGTGTGCGCTCCAGGTCGGCCAGGACCGGGTCCAGCGTGCGCACGCCGACCAGCATCGTCGCCGTGTCCAGGATGTCCTGGCTGGTGGCGCCCCGGTGCACGTACGGCCCGTACGGAGTGCCCACCGCCTTCGTCAGATCGGCGACCAGGGGGATGACCGGGTTCCCGTCCGCCCGGGCGCGCCGGGCGAGGGAGCGCACGTCGAAGCGGTCCGTACGAGCCGCCTCGGCCACCGCAGTCGCCGCCGCCTCGGGAGCCAGCCCGCATGAGGCCTGGGCCCGGGTCAGTGCGACTTCCGCGTCGAGCATGGCCCGCAGATAGGCGGTGTCGCTCGTCGCGTCCCCGGCGGGGGAGCCAGACCACCCGGGAGCGAGCAAGCCGGTGTCGGAGCAGTCGGGTGTCACTGGAACTCCAGGAAGACCGTCTCGCCTTCACCCTGAAGGCGGATGTCGAATCGGTACGTGCCGTTGCCCTCGGCCGCGGCGATCAGCGTGCCGCGGCGATCCTCGTCGATCCGGGAGAGCAGTGGGTCGGCGGCGAGCGCGGCTTCGTCGCCGGGCAGATAGATCCGGGTGAACAGGTGGGTGAGCAGGCCCCGGGCGAAGACGCACATGCTGATGTACGGGGCGCTGTGGCCGCGCGCGCCGGGCCTCAGCGTACGGGCGTACCAATGGCCGTTCGCGTCGGTCTGGACACGGCCCCAGCCGGTGAACTCCACCCCGCTGCGGCCCAGATGGCCACCGGTCGCCGGGTCGCGCCGGATCGAGCCGTCGACCGCGGGGAGGTTGCCGTCCGGGTCGGGCCCCCACAGTTCCACGAGGGCGTCCGGCAGGGGGCTGCCCTCTCCGTCGTGGACATATCCCAGGAGGGCGATCGTGTCCGGGTGGCCGATCGGCGCGATGTCACCGCCGCCCGGGAACGGCAGCGCGTATCCGTAGAAGGGGCCGACCGTGTGCGAGGGAGTGGGCAGCACGCTCTCCGGCCTGCTTGTGTCGATCTTCGTCATGGCAGGTCAGCGTCCTTCCTCGATCAAGGTGGCGGTCGGGCCGTCGAGCACGATGTCCCAGTGATAACCGAGCGAGAACTCCGGCACCGACAGGCTGTGGTCGTAGGTCGCGACCAGCCGCTGCCGGGCGGCGTCGTCCGTCACGGACTGCAGGATCGGGTCGTACGGGAAGAGCGGGTCGTTCGGGAAGTACATCTGCGTCACGAGCCGTTCAGTGAACGCGCTCCCGAAGAGGGAGAAATGGATGTGGGCCGGGCGCCAGGCACCCACGTGGTTGCGCCAGGGGTACGGGCCGGGCTGGATGGTGGTGAAGCGGTAGAAGCCGGTGTCGTCGGTGAGCGTTCGGCCCACGCCCGTGAAGTTGGGGTCCAGCGGGGCGTCGTGCTGCTCGCGCCGATGCGCGTACCGTCCGGCGGAGTTGGCCTGCCAGATCTCGATGAGCTGGCCGCGTACCGGGCGTCCGGTGCGGTCGAGCAGACGTCCGGAGACGCTGATCCGCTCGCCGATGGGCTCACCCCGGTGGTGCCTGGTGAGATCGTTGTCGATCTCGGTGATGTCGCGCTCGCCGAAGGCCGGGGAGGACAGCTCCACCAGCTCCGGGTCCTGGGTGACGTCTATCGTGACCGGCGGCTGCTCGGGGTGACGCAGCACGGACGATCGGTAGGGAGCGTAGTCGCGGCGCGGGTGGTGCTCGACGGGCGCGCCGCCGGCGACCCGCTTTTCGTAGGCGGCGTGTTCGGCCGCGATCTCGACGTCGATGTCGTGCTGAGTGAGAGCCATGTGGGTTCCTGACGTTCGAGGATGAGGACGAGGCCCCGGCCCGCTCCGCTACACCCGGGGGCGATGCCGGTGCAGGGGGTGCGAGGGGGCGAGCTGGTGGGCAACGGTGCGGTTCTCCTCGTCGGCGCCGTCGGCGAAGGACCGTCCCTCAGTTCCTGTGCGGCCCGGGCCGCCATCTGCTCGCGAGTCCAGGCCATCAGCCCTGCAATTAATCAGCACACTGAGTAGTTCCCTGAGTTAGTTTTCACGCTGCCACTGTCGGGAGAGCGGCGTCAAGGCCCTGATTACTGTCTTGCTGTTCCTGTGCGCCACTGTCGGACGGCCGCCGCATCACCCGGTATCGTTCAGTGCACCGACCAAAACGACCGTGGGAGCGCGCATGGCCGCGGTGGATCTCTCCACCCACCCGGGGCACCTGGCCCGGCGGTTGCAGCAGGCGCACTACCTGCTGTGGAACACGATGGTCTCCGAGGAGATCACCTCGCCGCAGTTCGCGGTCCTCAACGCGCTCGTCGCCGAGCCCGGGCTCGATCAGCGGACCGTGGGCGAACGTGTGGGTCTCGACCGGTCCACCGTCGCCGAGGTGATCAGCCGGCTGAGCCGTCGCGGCCTCCTGGACAAGGTCCGCGACCCGCAGGACGGCCGCCGCTTCCTGCTGCGCCTCACGGACGAGGGAGCACGGACGCATCGCAGGCTGACCGTGCGCACGGCCCGGATGAACCGGGTCTTCCTGGCGCCTCTCTCCGCCGAGGAGCAGACCCTGTTCTTCGACCTCGTCCGACGCGTCTCGGAGGCCGCCGAAGGGCTGCGCGACCCGGCGGCGCCCCTCACCGGGGTCGAGGCCTGACGAAGTCCGCCGAGCGGACCCCCGCGCAGTACCGTGCAGGGCAAGGGGGTCCGGCTGGGCCGCCGTGCGGTCCCCGATCGAGAGGATCAGCGATGGCGTCCGAGGCGGAACGCATGGGGATGAGAACCGTGCAGCGGGCGATCGACATCCTCCAACTCTTCGACGAGAGCCGTCCCACGCTGTCGATCCGTGAGATCGTCGCCGCGTCGGGACTGCCCAAGACCACCGCGCTCCGTCTGCTGGGGACGCTCCGGCTCAACGGTCTGCTCTGGGTCGACGAACACGGCCGCTACCTGGCGGGGCCCGCCCTGCTGCGCTGGTCCCGGCTCGCCGAGCGGGCCTGGCGGCTGCCGCCCGCGGCCGGGGTGATCCTGCGTGAACTGGCCGCCGAGCACGGGGAGACGGTGCACCTGCACGTGCGCCGCGACATCCGCCGCGTCTGCATCGCCCAGGAAGAGGGTCCGCAGTCCCTGCGGCAGGTCGTCCGCGTCGGGGACGAGCTGCCGCTGTGGGCGGGCGGTGTCTCCAGGGCGCTGCTGCTCGACGCTCCGGAGGCTCTGCTGTGCCGGGTCGCGGAGACCTCGCCGTACGGGGCCGCCCATCTGGACACGCTGCACGCCCGGATCGAGGAGGCGCGGGACCTCGGCTACGCCACCAGTCACGGCGAGTACGAAGAGGGCCTCTCGGCGGTGGCCGTGCCGGTGCGGGGGCGCGGCGGGGCGGTGGCCGCGGCCCTCTCCTTCGGCGGGCCCAGCACCCGTTTCACCGATGAGCGGGTACGGCACTTCGCGGACGGGCTCAGGGCTGCGGCGCGTGAGCTGGCTCTGGTGGGGCTGCCGTTCGAAGGGTGAGCGGCCCAGGTGGTCCGTTCAGCGGACCGGGTGCGCCATTGCCCGGATCGTCGGCTTAGACTGGCTGTGTCCGTAGCGCCCCTGTATGCGTACCCGGAAGGAAGGCGGCACCACCGTGGACCGCACCGTCGTCACCCGAACCCCGCGCACCTCCGCCGACTGGTGGGTCACCGCCGACCAGGCGCGGCACGCGGCGCAGAGCGGACTCGCGGGGGCCGCGATGGCACCGGACCTGCTCCGCACGCTCGCCGAACTCGACCGGGCCCGCCGCGAAACGGTGGTGGCGGTCGGTGCCGCCGTGGAGGCGCTGCTCGAAGGCGGTGTCGCGTGGGAGGCGATCGCGGCGGCCCTGGGATTCGACTCGGCCGAGGAGGGCCGTCAGGCGCTCGCCGCCGCCCGCGAGGACGCGGCCGTCGCGATCGAGCGCCGGCTGGGCCGCCGGGCGTAGGCACCCCCTGCGGAGGGTCCCGCGGTCGCCGCGGGCCGGCCGTCCGAAGACCCGCTCACGCCTTCGCGAGCACGACCCACACCTGCCCCTTCGCGAAGTTCATCGGCGCGCCGTCCGTCGTCGTGAACCGGGTGCCGTCCGTCGCGGAGGGTCGCTGCCAGTGGGCGTCGAACACCCTTCCGTCGCGCAGCACTTGGGCCCTTCCGGAGCCCACGGTCTCCGAGTAGGGCGAGTTGTTGCCGAGGACGTCGTGGAAGTGCGAGGCGCGCACCCGCACGTACTGCACCACCACCGTGGCCGGGGCCACCCGCGCGCCGTCCGGCGTCACCGTCGGCGTCCCGTCCATCGCCACGAGCCAGCTGTGCTGCCGCGCGGACCAGGTGAACGTGAAGCGGGCCGAGGGGAAGCGGACCGTGCGCGTGGTCTCAGGAGTCCCGCCCGACGGTGCGGCACCGAACCGGAACCCGGTCGTGAGCGCGGCGGCTCCGGGAGCGGACCTCAGCAGCCGCTGCGGCCGCAGATAGAGGTTGTGCGGTGCGACCTTGCCGCCGGCCCGGAAGTAGGCACCGGAGTTCTTGTCGGGCGGTTCCGGGGTCAGGGGGGCCTTGTCGATGAGGGGCAGGAGTTTGTGCTGGGCTCCCGAGAACGCGAGCGTCGGATCATGGAACTGCCGCAGCACTTCCAGATCCGACTCACGGGCACTGCGCACCGGGCCGACCACCGAGGGCAGCTTGGTCGCGAACACCGCCATCAGCCGGCTGAGGCCACCCTCGACCTGCTCCGCATAGACGATGTCCGCCTGGTCCAGGCCCGTCTGGGGACGAGCCGCGGGTACGTTGTCGATCTTCACAGCAAGCAGCGGACCGGCCGGTGCCGCGGAGGTCCGGTCGCCGTCCTGCGGGTGCCGCCCCGGCTGCTCGCCCCGCGCGTCGGCCCTGCCGCCCCCCGAACTGCAGCCCGCCAGCAGCGAGCCCGTCAGGGCGACGGTCAGCAGCGCGGCCGTCGCCGCACCGCGTCGCATCCGCGCAATCTGTCGCATGCCCACCGTTCCACCATGCCCGTGCCATCGCTTGTGTGCTCATTGTTCATTGATGTCCATACCCGTTCTCTTCCGCTCGTGTGCGTCGCGCAGGGCGATCGGTTCGGCGGGGCGCAAGGGCGAGGGGCGGCGCCGTCGGGGGCGTCAGTCCGGCGTGCCGAGGATCTCCGCGAGGTCGTAGCGCACCGGTTCCTCCAGCTGCGCGTACGTGCAGCTCTCGGGGGTGCGGTCCGGGCGCCAGCGGCGGAAGCGCGCGGTGTGCCGGAAGCGCACCCCGTTCTCCATGTGGTCGTAGGCCACCTCGGCCACCCGCTCGGGCCGCAGCGGTACCCAGGAGAGGTCCTTCTTCCCCGACCAGCGGCTGGGCGCGCCGGGCAGCCTGGCCGTCTCGTGCGCCACCTCGTCCGACCATGCTGCCCACGGGTGCCCCGTGACCTCCTCCATCCGCAGCGGCTCCAGCTCCTGCACCAGCTCGGCGCGCCGCTTCATCGCGAACGCGGCGGTCACCCCCACGTGCTGGAGGGCGCCCCGGTCGTCGTACAGCCCGAGCAGCAGCGAACCCACCACCGGCCCGCTCTTGTGGAAGCGGTAGCCGGCCACCACGACGTCCGCCGTGCGCTCGTGCTTGACCTTGAACATCACGCGTTCGTCCGGCCGGTAGGGCAGGGTGAGCGGCTTGGCGATCACTCCGTCCAGGCCCGCGCCCTCGTACTGCCGGAACCACTGCTCCGCCACCGCCCGGTCCGTCGTGGCCGGTGCGAGGTGCACGGGCGGCGTCACCGCCGACAGCGCCCTCTCCAGCCGGGCGCGCCGGTCGCTCAGCGGGATCTCGAGCAACGAGGAGTCGTCCAGCGCCAGCAGATCGAACGCCACGAAGGAGGCCGGGGTCTTCAGCGCGAGCATCCGCACCCGGGAGTCGGCCGGATGGATCCGCTCCGTCAGCGCGTCGAAGTCGAGATGCCCCTCCCGCGTGATCACGATCTCGCCGTCCAGCACACACCGCTCGGGCAACCGCTCCCGCAGGGCCTCGACCAGCTCGGGAAAATATCTGGTCAGAGGCTTTCCGGTGCGGCTGCCCAGCTCGACCTCGGCGCCGTCCCGGAAGACGATCGCCCGGAACCCGTCCCACTTCGCCTCGTACTGCATGTCCGGCGGGATCGTGGCCACGGACTTGGCGAGCATCGGCTTCACGGGCGGCATCACCGGCAGATCCATGCCTTCGATTCTCCTGCCTTGCGATGCGGTTCGCCCGGTGTGCGTGGCCCGGTCCCTGCGCCTACCGTGTCACGCATGGGCAATGCGGTGGAGTTGGAGGTGGCAGGCAGGACGGTACGGCTGTCCAGCCCGGACAAGGTCTTCTTCCCGGAGCGCGGCTTCACCAAGCTCGACCTCGCGCGCTACTACGTGGCCGTCGGTCCGGGCATCCTGCGCGCCCTGCGCAACCGACCCACCACGCTCGAGCGGTACCCGGACGGCGTGTCGGGCGAGTCCTTCTTCCAGAAGCGGGCGCCGAAGAACCTGCCCGACTGGATCCCCACCGCCCACATCACCTTTCCCAGCGGCCGCAGCGCCGACGAGATGTGCCCCACCGAGAAGGCGGCCGTCGTCTGGGCCGCGCAGTACGGGACGCTGACCTTCCACCCGTGGCCGGTGCGCCGTGACGACGTGGACCACCCCGACGAACTGCGCATCGACCTCGACCCGCAGCCCGGCACCGACTTCGCGGACGCGGTGCGCGCCGCACACGAACTGCGCGCCGTCCTTGATGAGTTCGGCGGACTGCGGGGCTGGCCCAAGACCTCCGGCGGCCGGGGACTGCATGTCTTCGTGCCCATCGAGCCGCGCTGGACCTTCACCCAGGTGCGCCGCGCCGCGATCGCCGTCGGGCGTGAACTCGAACGCCGGATGCCGGCGCACGTGACCATTGCCTGGTGGAAGGAGGAGCGGGGCGAGAGGATCTTCGTCGACTACAACCAGACCGCTCGCGACCGCACCGTCGCCTCGGCCTACTCCGTCCGCCCCCAGCCGTACGCCCCGGTGTCCGCGCCGCTGCGCTGGGAGGAGGTCGACGACGCGGTGCCACGCGACTTCGACCTGGAGACCATGCCCCGGCGGTTCGCCGAAGTCGGCGACGTCCACGCCGACATGGACGACCATTCCTACTCCCTCGAGGCGCTCCTCGAACTCGCCCGCCGTGACGAACACGACCATGGCCTGGGCGACCTGCCCTATCCGCCCGAGTATCCGAAGATGCCGGGCGAGCCCAAACGGGTGCAGCCGAGCCGTGCGCGACGGGAAGGCAAGCCGGCGAGCACCGAGGCGCGGGTCGGGTCGCGGAAGAAGCCCGGGAACTCCGACACGCCAGGCGGCGCCGGCAGGCCCGACGGGCTCGAGGACCCGGCGGTCCCGGAGGATCCCGCGTCCCCTTGAGCGCCGGCCGGGTCCGGATCGGAATCGGCGGCAACTCGACCAGAGGTAGGACCGAAATACTACGAATTTGGCTATCTGTGCGCATAAAATCACGCTGTGCCGCTACCGTCACTTTTGTTCATCCCGGCGGCGCGCCTCCGTGATTTCCCGTACAGGATGGGGGAACCCGCCATGAACAGACGCAGCTTCCACCGGAGGATGCTGCTGGGCGGTACGGCCGTCGCGACATCGCTGAGCCTGGGGCCGGAGTCCGTCGGCGACGACAAGCGCGTGAGAATCGCGCGCGCCGGCGGTGAGGTCAGACGCCTGAGGGTGTACGCCGAGAAGCTGGCGGACGGCCGGATGGGCTACGGCTTCGCCCGGGGGCAGGCAACCGTCCCCGGCCCGTTGATCGAGCTCAACGAGGGCGACACGCTGCACATCGAGCTCGTGAACACCTTGGACGTCGCGGCGAGTCTCCATGTGCACGGACTCGACTACTCGATCACCAACGACGGGACGAGGTCGTCCAGGAGCAGCGTGGAGCCGGGCGGCAGTCGCATCTACACCTGGCAAACGCACACCCCCCGTCGCCGTGAGGACGGGACCTGGCGAGAGGGCAGTGCGGGCTACTGGCATTACCATGACCACGTCGTGGGCACGGACCACGGCACGGGCGGCATCCGCAAGGGCCTGTACGGGCCGGTGATCGTACGCCGCGTGGGCGACATCCTCCCGGACAAGACGTTCACGATCGTGTTCAACGGCATGATGATCAATCAGCACGAACACGAGGGTCCCAACCTGCTGGCGACGGTCGGGGAGCGCGTCGAGTTCGTGATGATCACGCACGGCGACATGTACCACACGTTCCATCTGCACGGTCACCGATGGGCGCACAACCGCACGGGACTCCTCACCGGACCGGACGACCCGAGCCAGATCGTCGACAACAGGATCGTGGGTCCGGGGGACTCCTTCGGCTTCCAGGTGGTCGCAGGCGAGAACGGCGGTCCCGGAGCCTGGATGTACCACTGCCATGTGCAGCGGCACGCCGACCATGGAATGGTGGGCTTCTTCATCGTGAAGAGGGCGGACGGGACGATTCCCAAGTACGAACCGCACAAGCACAAGGCCTCGTCCGGCCGGTGATGTTGCCGGCGAGGGTGTCGAGGACGAGCGCGAGCGAGGAGACCGGCAGCGTTCTCCGCCGGCCCGTTCCAGGGTCGGTCGTGGCCACCCCGGCCCGGGTGAGCGGGTGGCTCGCGCTCTCCCGGTGATGCCGGGGAGTGCAGGCCCGGGCACGTGGGTGGGGCGGAGCGTGGTCGGCCGTCCATGAACGCCATCGATGTGCGCCGGGGCCCGGGGCCCGTGATCGGGTGCCATGCGCTGGAAGCGCTCTCAGTGCCGTGGGCCCGCCAGGGCTATCCTGATCGGCAACCGTCGAGGAGGAGTCCCTCAGTGACCGAGACCGCGCCCCGACCCACGCTCGAGGCGGTGGCTGCGCGGGCCGGGGTCTCGCGGGCCACCGTGTCCCGGGTGGTCAACGGCGGGCAGGGGGTGCGCGAGCCGCTCGTCGAGCGGGTGCGCCGCGCCGTCGAGGAACTCGGCTACGTCCCGAACCAGGCGGCGCGCAGCCTGGTGACCAAACGGCACGACGCGGTCGCCGTGGTGATCGCCGAACCGGAGACCCGGGTCTTCGCCGACCCCTTCTTCGCCCTGCAGTTGCGGGGGATCAGCAAGGAATTGACGGCCCACGACTCCCAGTTGGTGCTGCTGCTCACTGGAGGGCGCGCCGACCACGCCAGGGTCGGGCGCTATCTCGCCGGCGGACATGTCGACGGCGCCCTCGTCTTCTCGCTGCACTTCGACGACCCATTGCCGGAGCTGGCGCAGCGTGCCGGGGTGCCGACGGTGTTCGGCGGCCGGCCCGGCTGGGGCGAAGGCACCCGCAGTGCCGTGTACGTGGACAGCGACAACCGGGGCGGGGCCCGCGATGCCGTGCGCCATCTCGTGGGCCTCGGCCGTGGGCGCGTCGCGCACATCACCGGCGCCCTGGGCCAGACCTCCGCCGTGGACCGGCTCGACGGCTTCCGGGACGTCATGGTCGACGTCGATCCGCGTCTGATCGTCGAAGGGGACTTCACTCCGGCCGGCGGCGAACGCGCCATGCGACTGCTGCTGGAGCGCTGCCCGGACCTCGACGCCGTTTTCGCCGCCAACGACCTGACCGCCTCCGGAGCCCTGCGCGTGCTGCGTGCGCAGGGGCGCCGGGTGCCCGAGGACGTCGCCGTCGTCGGCTTCGACGACATGCTGCCGGTCGCCGAGCAGACCGACCCGCCTCTGACAACGATCCGTCAGGACATCGAGGAAATGGGCCGGTTGATGGCCAGCCTGCTGTTCCGGGCCCTCGAGCGACGGGGTGGCGGGAGTTACCGGGACGCCGGGTCCGGTGTGGGCGGTGGGCCGTCCAGCGTCGTGCTGCCGACGACGCTGGTGCGGCGGGCGTCCGCCTGAACCGCCGGCCGGCGGTTCAGGAGCCGACGGTCACGGTGAAGCGCTTCGGGTTCCCGTCGTACGCCGCGCCCGAGACGTCCGGCCGGCCGTCCGGGCGGACGTCGTCGTACGGGAAGGCATAGCCGATCGGTGAGTTGGCGTGCACCACGCGCGCCCAGTGGTTGGTGACCGCGCCCTGGTAGTAGTCGGCGCTGGTCGCACCGTTCGGCTGGTCGGGATGGGTGAGCATCAGCGAGCGGTTGAAACCGGCGGCGAGACGGGCGAGAAGACCCTTCTTGTCGTCGGCGTTGCCCGGGTTGTTGGCGAACGGGCCGTGGTTGCAGGTGAAGACGTCCCTCGAGGTGGGCTTGGCGAAGGTGTGCCCGCCGGTGAAGGCGAGCGTCTCACCGCTGACCCTGCCGGTGAACACGCCCCGGCCGCCCTGCAGGTCGATCCTCAGGTCGGTGCCACGGTACTTCTGCCAGACCTCGTCGATGTAGGCGGTCCACAGGTCGCGGAACGGCATCCTGTCGGGCCGGTCGAAGTACGGCGCCATGAGATTCTGCGGAGAGATGACCCGCAGGACCTCTCCGCCGGGACCGTGGACCACGAGCCCGTCCCAGGGGTGCCCGTCCTTCGCGGCCTGCGCCGTGAGATCAGAGGCGATCCTGCCCACCGCCCCGTCGGGCAGGGGTGCGACGGTGTGCGTGGCGTCGCCTTCCAGGGTGAGCCCGATGGGGAGGGCGGTCACCAGGTCGACATAACTGATGTTCGCGTACAGCTGGGCGGAGTTGAACGTGAACTCGCAGAACGACCAGGTCTTGGCGTAGTTGACGTCGGCGGGTGTCGCGAACGCCGGCTCGACCAGGGCCGGGCCCGGGTTGAGGAAAAAAGCCAGGGTGTCATCGCGCACCGAAGTAGATCCGGGCGCCGTACATCTGAGGCAACGTCAATACCGTGGCCGGGGAACCCGCCGGTCCCAGCGGAATGGAACAGTCGACGGGCAGTGGGATCTGCGGGGCGGACGGTGAACTGGGCCGGTAGACGCTGCCGTCGGCCCGCAGCAGCATCCAGGCGCCCGTCGGCTGCTCGTGCCCGGTGACGTACGCACGGACGGTGCCGGCCAACGAGGCGTTGTGCAGGGCGAGTTGGCAGGTCGTCGGAGCTGCCTGGGCGATGCCGGAGGCGAGGGCAGCGGTACCGACAGAGGAAGTGGCGGCTGCGGCGGCTCCGGTCAGAAACACACGACGCGATATCACGAGTCGTCTCCTGGGGTGTGGGGGGAGTGCAGGGGGAGCGGGTGTTCGTGGGGGTGTCTCCCTGCGGTGCGTTCCACTGTTCCCAGGGACGGTTGAGGCGTCAAGGGTGATGACTGAGAGCGCTCTCGAAAACGGTGCGCCTTCACGAGCTGACGGCGGGCGACGGTGGCCGGGGGCGGCGTGGCGTCGACGTGTCGGGAAAGGCACAGGTGCGCGAGGAGGTGATCCCCGGCTCGCGCACCTGGCCGACTGCGACGGCGTCAGCCCTGGTCGGGCTGGGGCGGCGCGCTCTTGATGACCGCGAACCGCGCACCGTACGGGTCGGCGAGTCGGGCGATGCGGCCCACGCCCTCCAGATCCGTCGCGGGCATCCGGACGGTGCCGCCGAGCTCCTGAGAGGCGCTCACCGTCGTGTCCGTGTCCGTGACTTCGAAGTACGGCATCAGATAGGCACCCGATTCCGACTCCGTGGGATCGTCGGCCAGCGGGACCAGTCCGCCGAACATGGTCTCCGAGCCGCCGCCTTCAGGGTTGATGCAGGTGTAAGTGCCGCCGGGGAAGGGCACGCCCTCGGTCTCCCAGCCCAGTACCTGGTGGTAGAACGCGGCGGCGCGCGCGATGTCCGGTGTGAACAGCTCGATCCAGCACAGCGAGCCCGGCTCCCCGGCCACGTCGATACCCTTGGTCCGGCCCGGCTGCCAGATGCCGAAGGGCACACCCGCGGTGTCGGCGAGAATGGCCATGTGGCCCTCGCCCATGACGTCCATGGGCCGGACGAGTACGCTGCCGCCGGCCTGCTCGGCCTTCTTGGCGGTGGCCTCGGCGTCGGGACTGCGGAAGTAGACGGTCCAGGACGGCGGGCCCTGTGCGGAAGTGGTCTGCATACCGCCGGCGGACGTCTTTCCGGCGAGCTGGAAGAAGCCGTAGCCTCCGGATTCGGGACCCGCCGACTGGAACTGCCAGCCGAAGAGACCACGGTAGAAGGAGATGGCCCCGCCGATGTCGGGGGTGCCGACATCCAGCCAGTTCGGGGCTCCGTTGACGAAACGGGTCGTGAGCATGACTGCATCCTTCGAGGTTCCCGTTGCCTGCACTGCCGAGTCTTGCACCGCCCACGGTGACGCGCCGCCGGGATGACGCGAGAGTCTGTGTATGACGGGTGGCTGACGGGTGCTGTCGGTTTTCGGCCGAGGATTTTCCGCGCGCCGCCGTGCCCGGGTCGGCCGGGACGCGACATCATCGGGTTCTGCACGGCGCCGGGTGCGCCGTTGATCCCGCGTTGATCGAACGTTTGTCGCCGCGCGGCACGATCTCGGCCATGCACATCGAAGCGATCACTGCGTCCGACATCGCCTGGCAGGAGCAGGCACTGTGTGCGCAGACGGGGGTGGATTTCTTCTTCCCCGAGCCCGGAAGCTCGGTGCGGGAGGCGAAGCGCATCTGCGCGCTGTGCGAGAGCCGGACCGCGTGCCTGGAGTTCGCGCTCGCCCATGACGAACGGTTCGGCGTCTGGGGCGGGCTGTCCGAGAAGGAACGGATGCGCCTGCGCAGGTCGGAGGAGAACGGATGGGATCGACCGGTCCGATGACGGGTACGGGAGTGCCGCCGAGAGGCGTTGTGCGGGTCCGCCGGGTCCGCGCGGCCTTCGCCGCCGGAATCAGCGGGCGTTCCTGAGGGCTACCCGAAGCGACACCGTGGCGGGGGTGCCGGGCGGGCAGCTACGAGTCCGGGTCGTGGCCCGTGTCCTCCGTCCGGATGCGCGCCGGAGGGCTCGGGACGATGCTGGAGGTATGTCCGGAAGGGCCCCTGTCATCGTTCATCCGCCGTCGGGCACCGGCGGCCGTCGGGTGACCACGCGCGGGGAGAGCCTGGGGATGGCCTTCTCCGACGAGGACCTGATCGAGTTTCTCGGCCGCGCCGGGCTCCCCGACGCCGAAGACGTGCTCGACGACCCGTCGTGGGTCAAGTGGCGCGGCGCGGACGCGCACCACTACGAGGCCGCGTAGCGGCAACCCCCTACGAGGCCGCGTAGGAGACGCGTGCGTCGGTTCGCGTGCGGCGATGCCGTATGCCGCCGGATGGTGGTCATGCTCGCCCGAGTGCCCGAGTGCCCGAGTGCCC